>JAGQUU010000158.1 GCA_020438345.1 Solirubrobacterales bacterium
AAGCTCGAACTGACCGTGATTGCCGAATTCGACGCAACGGCCGAAACGGTCTGGCAGGTCTGGGAGGACCCGCGCAAGCTCGAGAAGTGGTGGGGACCCCCGACCTGGCCAGCCACCTTTCCTGAATTCGACTTCACCGAAGGTGGTGGAGCGAAGTACTTCATGACCGGTCCGGAAGGCGAAAAGGCGGGCGGCTACTGGCGCTTCCAGGTCATCGAGCAGAATCGGAGGATCCAGCTTCTCGATGGCTTCGCTGACGAGGAAGGCAATCCGAACGAGGAGATGCCGAACATGGTGATGACCATGACTCTCGACGAGACCGCTGGCAGGACGACCATGACCACCGTGACCCGGTTCAACTCGCTCGATGAACTCGACCAGCTGATGGAGATGGGCATGGAGGAAGGCATCCGGGCGGCCGCGGGCCAGATCGACGCCCTGCTCTGAGCGACCCGAAGTAGCTTGCAAGCGAACGGGGCCGTTTGCGCTCCGGTTCGCCCTTTCGTTCATATCATGCCGGTGGTGATGTTAGTCAACCGCCCGGGTAGGCGAGCCACCGGACCCGGGAGGCGATATCCGCGGCCGGAACGGCGATACGCTCCGGCCATGAGCATCCTTGAGAGCTTCTCCCTGGCCGGTAAAGTCGCGATCGTGACGGGAGCGTCCTCCGGACTTGGCGTGGCTTTCGCCAAAGGTCTCGCCGAAGCCGGCGCCGATGTGGCGATCTGCGCCCGGCGGGTTGAGAAGCTGGAGGCGACAAGGAAGGCAATCGAGGAAATGGGTCACAAAGTGATTGCCGTGACCGCAGACGTCTCGAAGCCGGAAGACTGCGAACGGGTGGTCGAGGAGGCCGTCGCCAACCTCGGCGGGGTCGACATCCTGATCAACAACGCCGGTATCGCATCGGCCGCGCCAGCCACCCGTGAGGATCCGGAAGAGTTCCGGAAGGTGGTGGATATCAACCTGAACGGGTCCTACTTCATGGCACAGTCCGCCGGCCGGGCGATGGGCGAGCGGGGCGGTGGCAGCATCGTCAACATCGGCAGCGTGCTCGGCTCGACCACCGCACATCTGCCCCAGGCGGCCTATTGCTCCTCGAAGGCAGCGATCATCGGCCTTACCCGTGACCTGGCCCAGCAGTGGACGGGTCGCAAGAACATCCGTGTGAACGCTCTGGCTCCGGGTTTCTTCGAAACGGAGATGACCGACCAGTACCCGGATGGCTACCTCGACCAAATGATGTTCCGGGTGCCGGCTGGCCGCAAAGGTGAGCCGGAAGAGCTGGTCAAGGCGGCGATTTTCCTCGCCTCCGATGCCTCCTCCTATGTGACCGGCGCTCTGCTCCCGGTCGATGGCGGTTTGCTCGTCAACTGACCGTGACCCCGGGGTTGAAGCCACCGGCTCCATCCGCGTATGACTTCAAGGTCGCGGTTCCTTTCCTTCAAGAGGGTGCAGGTCCGGCTGGCCGAGGTTCCAGACTTCATCCTCGGCGGGGGCGCCATAGAGCGGCGTTTTTTCACGGTCGTCGGCCCCGGCGCGGCGCATATGGCGGTACCAGCGGTGATAGAGGGGGGCCATGAGGACAGTCAGACCGGTGAGGACAAAGAGACCGGCGATCATCCAGAGATGCTCTTCGAGGATCGCGGTGCCGCCGGCACTCCATGAGGCGAGGCCGACCAGCCCGATCGAGAGGAGGATGCCCATGTAGTAGTCGAGCGGGAATCGCCAGATCCACGGCACCTCGAACCACCAGACATTGCCCCGCTTGAAGCGCTTCACCGTGTAGGCGGGGTTCAGCACGAACCAGCAGTAATCCCAGATCACTGCCAGCACGAAATATTTGGCAAGGGTTGAAAGCTCGGCCGAGACCGACCAGTCGACCCCCATGCCGAACGGCATGTGAAGGATGACCAGGGGAATCGTGAAGGCGTAGACGTGGTAGCCGGTCAGCGGCCGGTGGCCCATGAACCAGCCGTAGACCGTGCCGACCTTGCCGCGCTTCAGGTACCAGGTCGGCAGGCGTTCGGCCCAGCCGCGGCCGCCCTCGATTTCGATCTCGATCGCGCCGAGGCCGAAACACCAAAGGAAGAGGATGACCGTGAGCGTGATGTTGAGTTCGTCGAACACTGGATCACCCGAGGCCGGCGGGGACGCGGCCAGACGTGGCGTAGCGTGACTCGGTCCCGGCCGCTGCGACCAGAGCCGGGACCGCGACGAAGTCGTAGCCCTGCGGACGGTAGTGCTCGAGCAGGTTTCTCGTGGCCTCAACCGAACGGTGCCGGTCGAAGGCGGGGTGCTGGTCGAAACCGTCGTGGAGCAGGATCACGTCACCTTCCCCGGCCTTCAGGCAGCGACGTGTGATCGCCTGGGCTGTGGTGTGCGGGCGCCAGTCGTAGCCGGTGATGGACCAGGTGACTCCGATGTACCCCTTCTCCTTCAATACCCGCAGCGTGCCGGGACGCCGGCGCCCATACGGCGGGCGCATCAGCATCCTGCCCGCGACCTCGCTTAAGGTGACTCCGGCCGATTCCACGGCTTCACGGCAGGCGTCGAGCTCCTCCCGGATCCGTTGGTCGCTTTTTGCCGGCATGGTCGGATGGGTGAAGGTGTGGTTGCCGATCGCATGGCCCCGGGCAACCACCTCGCGAATCAGTTCCGGTTCGCGCTCGGACCACTTGCCGATCAAAAAGAATGTGGCCTTGGCGTCATGCTCGTCAAGCAGATCGAGCAGGTCAGGGGTCCAGGCCGGGTTCGGGCCGTCGTCATAGGTCAGGCAAAGCTTTCTTCCCGCACCCGGCTCGCGGCAGATCGTGCGGCCGTAGATCTGGGCGGTCGGGATCTGGGCCCCGTAAAAGGCGATTCCGGCTGCGGCGAGCGCACCCGTTCCAATTGCGATACCTGCTTCTGCAACTCTGTTCATCCGGGGGCCTTTCTCGCGGCGCGGCGGGCCCGGCTGCGTTCACGCCTCGACTCCCCGGCGGCTTCTTCGACGGTGCTGGTGATCACTTCAAGGGCATCGACATTGCCGTTCTGCGAGTAGCCGCCCAGCTTCTCGTGGAACCCGTCGAGACCATCGAGGAACCTGCCGAGGGCAGCCTGGTCAATGGCCAGGGCACAGGTTCCATACCCCTCCCGTTCAAGGTAGCGGGCGTTCATCAGCTGCTCGAACTGGCCTTTGAGTGGCATCGCGAGGACGGGTTTGCCCAGGTAAACCGCTTCGCTCAACAGGGAGAAACCGCCCCCGGTGATCACGCCGCGAGAACTGACCAGGTCCTCGAGGAAACCGTCGATAGACCGGGGCCGGAACTCGATCGCCCCGTCGGTGGTCCCGACCTCGTCACCGTCCCGCATTCCGTAAAGATGAACCGGAATCGGTGAATCCCGCAGGGTGTTGATCAGGTCATCGCCACCACCGGAGTAAACGACCATGTGCTCGCCCCGGACCGGCTCCGACTCGAGGATTGCCTTGCGGAGGATCGAGGGAACCAGGGTGGTGCGACCCTTGATCACATCGGGATGGAAGAAGGTCGGGATTACGTAGTCACCGGCGTGGGGGACCATCGCTCGCGTCACGGCCTTGGCCAGCTGGAAGTCCTCAAGGGCCTGATGGGTGATTTCACGGTCGTGGTGACAGCGGTCGATCATGTGGATGTTGTCGACACAGACCAGCGGGGTGCGGGAGATCCGGGCGTAAATCCCGGTCAGTGGCTCGAAGTCGGTGACGGCTACATCGGGCTTCCAGTCGTCGACCATGCCCATCCAGTCCCGTACGTTGCCGGGTAGCTGATTGAGGGCCGCAGAAAGGGTCCCGGTGAAGGAAGCCCAGCGCCGGATCTCACCCTGGTCCATTGCGAAGGACGGACCGAAGACTTCACTCACTCCCTCGAAGATCCCGTCAAGGTATTTGAAGGCGGCGCCCGAGGCGACGATCGTGACCTCATGCTGCCGGAGGAGGGAGGAGATCACGAGCTCGGAGCGGGTTGCGTGACCCATGCCCTCGCCATTGACTCCATAAAGAACCCTCATTCAGGGCAGCCTAGAGGTTGTGGCCGGGGCTGGCCAGCCCTGGTTGGCAAGTCCCGCGGGAGTGGATCCATTTGCTCATCCCAGGAGCCCCGGAACCCTGCTTCCGTATAGTGCCGGGGTCGGGCGGTGCCTGAATTCCGGTTCCGTTCCTCACCCCAGTCATCCGCGATCTCAGGAGCGCTCTTGCCCGCACCCGATATGAGTACGCCGCGGGCCAAGAACCTGGCCCTGCTGCTACTCGCCCTCACCCAGTTCATCGTTGTGATCGATGCCTCGATTGTCAACGTCGCCCTGCCCTCGATCGGTACGGCGCTCGATATTGGTCAGGACAACCTCTCCTGGGTCGTAAACAGCTACACCCTCGTTTTCGGTGGTTTCCTTCTGCTCGGGGGCAGGTTCGCTGACTTCTTTGGCCGACGGCGGATGTTCATGCTCGGCATGACCCTGTTTGGTGCGGCATCCCTGGCCGGTGGTCTGGCCCAGAGTGAAGAGTGGCTGATAATCGCCCGTGCCGCCCAGGGTCTGGGTGCGGCGATCGCTTCGCCCGCTGCGCTTTCAATTGTCACCACCACCTTCAGGGAAGGTCAGGAGCGAAACAGGGCCCTCGGCATCTGGGGTGCCGTGGCCGGTGCCGGCGGTGCGGCCGGGGTGCTGCTCGGCGGGATCCTGACTGAATGGGCCGGCTGGGAGTGGGTGCTCTTCGTCAATGTCCCGATCGCCGCTTTTGTGGTCTGGCAGGCTCCACACCGCCTGCTCGAATCGCGGGAAGAAGAGGAGAAGGAGCGCACCCTGGACATCCCCGGCGCGGTTTCGATCACCGCCGGGCTGGCGTTGCTGGTCTACACACTGGTCGACGCGGCGAGCATCGGCTGGACCGCCACCGAGACATTCATTCGCGGGGCGATTGCGATTGCCCTGATCGTCGCCTTCGTGGTGATTGAACTCAGAACCCGCAAGCCTCTGGTGCCGTTTTCGATTTTCCGCAACCGCACCCTCAGGGGAGCCAATATCGTCGGCATCCTGACCGGCATGTCGCTGTTTTCGATGTTCTTCCTGATCACCCTCTACCTCCAGCAGGTACTGGGGCAGGATGCACTCGAGGCAGGGCTTTCATACCTGCCACTTTCAGCGGCGATCATTCTCGCGGCGGGTGCTGCCGGACAGCTCGTGACCCGGGTCGGTTTCAAGCCGGTGATGGTGACCGGGCTGCTGCTGCTCTCGGTTGCCCTCTTCTGGTTCACGCTGATCAGCGTGGACGGTTCGTTCCTGGTTGACGTGCTCGGACCTTCGGTGCTTGCGGGTGTCGGTCTCGGGCTCACATTCGTGCCGGTGACCATCGCCGCGATGTCGGGAACTATCCGCGAGGAGGCGGGCCTGGCCTCCGGGCTGATCAACACGTCCCAGCAGGTTGGCGGCGCGCTCGGCCTCGCGATTCTGGCCTCGATCGCCAACTCGTCCACAAACGATGCTTTCGCAACCGGCGCCGGCAAGGTGTCGGCACTGAACACAGGCTTCCAGGATGCCTTCCTCATCGCCGGGTTTTTCGCGGTTGCCGGCGCGATCGTTGCCGGTTTGCTGATCTCTTCGAAAGACAGCAGGGAGCATGCGGAGGCCGCACGCCGAGGCGAAGCCGACCCGCCGGCCGCCTGATTTCCAGCCGTCAGGGCGTCGTCGCGGGGTTGATCATTTGATCTGGATTAGGTTCCGGCCGGTACTTGCCGCAGAATGTCGCTCATGAACGTGCGACTGCTTGGAGTGTTGGCTGCTGCCCAGTTCCTGATGGTCCTTGACCAGGCGGTCATGAATGTGTCGATCTCGCAGCTGGTCGAGGATTTCGACACCACAGTGACCACGATCCAGTCGGTGATTGCTTTCTATGCGCTGGTCATGGCCGGCCTGATGCTGACCGGAGGAAAGCTCGGCGACATCTTCGGTCGCAAGCGAACCTTCAAGATCGGCCTGGTCATTTACGCGGCGGGATCAGCCCTGACCGCCGGCGCCTGGAGTGTGCCTTCACTGGCTTTGGGATGGTCGGTTCTGGAAGGGATCGGTGCGGCTCTGGTGCTGCCTTCAATGGTCGCCCTGGTCGCCGGCAACTTCGACGGTAAAGACCGGGCCGTTGCTTACGGGGTGCTCGGAGGGATGGCCGGGGTCGGTATCGCGGTCGGCCCGATTCTGGGTGGTTGGATGACCACGGACTTCTCGTGGCGTTACGTCTTCGTAGGCGAAGTGGTGGTCGCGGCCGGGATCTTCTTCGGCACCCGCTGGATGCGTGAGCCCTCGGTCGAAGGCAAACGCCCGACGCTGGACTGGGTTGGCAGCGTCCTTTCCGCGCTCGGTCTGGCGGTGATTGTCTTCGGTGTTCTCCAGGCGAGCAACTGGGGCTGGCTCAGACCGATGGATTCACCGGTCGAGATCTTCGGCTTTTCACTGACCCCGTTCGTGATTTCGGCCGGCCTGATCCTGATCGGACTGTTTGCAAGCTGGGAGCGCCGCCGCGAGGAAAGAGGCGAGGACCCTCTGGTGCACCTCGGCCTGCTGAGGATCATTCCCTTCCGGTCCGGGGTTGTGATGATGCTCGCCCAGAACCTGATCCTGATGGGGATCTTTTTCACCATCCCGCTTTACCTCCAGGTCGTACTGGGATTCGACGCCCTCGACACCGGGGTGAGGATGCTGCCAACCTCGGCTGGTCTCTTCTTCACTGCCCTGGCCGGTTCCGCGCTGGCATCGAAATTCGCTCCGAAGAAGCTGGTGCGGCTTGGCCTGGTGATTGTCTTCGTTTCGGCCTTTCTGCTGATCGGGACAATCGAGCCCACTCTCGACAACACCGATTTCCTGGTCGCGATGGGGGTACTCGGGGTGGGGATGGGTCTGATCGTGTCCCAGCTCGGAAATGTCGTCCAGTCCGCGGTCGCTGACACGGACCGAAGCGAGGCGGGCGGGCTTCAGAACACAGCAACGCAGCTTGGTTCATCCCTGGGCACCGCGGTTCTGGGTGCGATTCTGATCACCGGTCTCCTCGCCGCTTTCGGTAACAGCGTGGCGAGCAACCCGGAGGTCTCGGCCCAGACGAAGTCGACGGTTGAGAGCAGGCTCAGTTCCGGCGGCACTTTCGTGGCTTCCGATCAGGTCCGTTCATCGGCCGAAGCAGTCGGCCTCGAGGAGGAAGAAGTGGACGAGATCGTCGGCGGCTACGAGGATTCGCAGCTGCAGGCACTGAAGCTGGCGCTGCTGGTTGCGGCGCTGCTCACTATTCCGGCTTTCTGGTCGGCCCGGAACCTGCCTGACCGGGTACTCGCCGGAGGCGATCCGGCTCAGTCAACCTGATCTTTCCTGAACCGCCCCTGCCTGGTTTCCAGCCCTGAGCCAGTCTGGTTGCGCTGCCATACCGCGACCTTTCGATCGCTGAACTGTTCTAAAACTTGACACGAGTCAAGTTCTGGTTATCCTCTCGCGAGGAGAGTCCGCAGAGGGAGTGGAGAGGATCAAGATGGAAAGTCGCACATTCCGAGGTATGACTGGCAAACTCGCCACCGGCGGCTTGCTCGCGCTGGCCATTTTCGGCCTCCTGATGATGGTCGGCGGACTGCATGAGAAGGCCTGGTCGGCTCCCCGCAAGCAGGCCTCGAACTTCGCCAACAAGCCCAACATCGTGCTGGTTCAGGCTGACGACCTGGTCCGCGGCGACATCCGCTACATGCCGCATGTGAGGGCGCTACTGCAGCAGGGCGGCACCACTTTCACCAATCACAACGCTCCCTACCCGCTCTGTGGTCCGGCCCGCGCGTCACTCCTCACCGGCCAGCTCGCCCACAACAACCAGGTGCTCGCGAATTTCAAGGCCAATGACGGAGGCCACTACCAGCTGGAGAGCCTGCCGGGCAGGTTGAACGCAAACAACACGCTCGCTCCCTGGCTGAAGAAGGCCGGCTACCGGACCGGTTTCGTCGGCAAGTACCTGAACGACTACGGAGCTCTCGACCGGACAGAGATTCCCGAGGGCTGGGATGTCTGGAAGGGGCTGATCGACCAGTCGACCTACGACTACTACAACTACGCGATGAACATCAACGGCAAGGTCAGGTTCTGGGGAGACAGGACCTACGCCGAATCGCACCTTGAATTGGGAACGCTTTCGGCAACCGAGGCGCCAACCTCCTTCGGTGGGCTGCTCGCGTATTTCCAGCAGGCCTACCAGCCGTGGAACTACTTCGGATGGCAGCGGCCGCAGGACTATTCGATGGACGTGAACGGGAAGATGGCCGCCGACTTCGTCAGGGGCTCGGCCAGGTCCCGCAAGCCCTTCTTCCTCTACTACGCGACGCCGGGTCCGCATGCCGAGGACACGAACCACCTCCAGGGGCTCCGGCCCGGAGCTCCCACCCCGGATCCCCGACCGCCGAAGCGCTACGAGAACACCTTCGATGATGTGCCGCTCCCGACCCCACCTTCATTCAACGAGGAAGATGTGTCGGACAAGGCCAGCAACGTGAGTGGACTCGCAAAGATGAGCGATGCCACGATCGAAAGGGTGACCGACAGCTACCGCGGCCGTCTGGGCACCGCGAAGTCGATTGACGACCAGGTCGGAAAGATCGCGAAAGCTCTGAAGCAGCGCGGCGAGTTCCGGAACACGATCATCATCCTGACCTCGGACAACGGCTACCTTCAGGGCGAACATCGCCTCGCGGCCTCGAAGTTCATGCCTTTCGAGAACGCATTGCGGATCCCGCTGCTGATCAGAGGTCCCGGGATCAAAGCGAACCGCAAGCTGACCCGGCCCAGCCTCGACGTTGATCTCACCAGGACCGTTCTTGACGCCGCCGGCGCGAAGCCCGGACGGGTAATGGACGGCATTTCCCTGCTCGGGGCTGCGAAAGGCAAGAAGAAGCTGCCGAAGCGGGATATCCCGATGGAGGCCGAGCGACCCCTGTTCAAGTTCACGACACCGCTGACCGCCTTCGATGTTCCGTTCTACGGGGTGAAGACGAACCGGTACAAGTACATCCACTGGTCATTCAACGAGATCGAGCTCTACGACATGAAGAACGATCCGGACGAACTCCAGAACCTCGCCAGCAACCCGGCCATGGCCGGGGTTGTGGCCGGCCTCGAAAAGAAGGCCCTGGCGCTTTCCGAATGCAAGGGAAGCACCTGCCGTTGATCGATCCGCTCAATCCCACCGAGGCGCAGATCGCCTCGTTGACAGACTCCGAAGACGACTCACCGATCGTGATGGTCAACCTGCTCCGCTTCAAGGATCAGGCCGACGGAATTGATGAAGGCAGGAGCGGCGCGGAGGCCTACGGGATCTACGGCCAGAAGATCGCTTCGTATCTCGAAGAGGTCGGCGGCAAGGTCCTGCTGGCGGTTGCTTGCGAAGACAGCATCATTGGACCCGAAGAAGCGGAGTGGGACATGGTCATCCTGGTCCAGTATCCGTCGCGCAAAGCCTTCCTGAAGATGATCACCGACCCGGGCTATCTGAAAGAACACGAGCACCGGGTCTCCGGCCTGGCCGAGACCCGGCTGATCCTTTCGAAACTGGCCTTCGGCGGAGACGCTTGAGCGACAACCCGTTGAGTGGGGTGGTCGAAGCCGGCGCCTACTGGCCGAGACCCTGGTCCGGGGAAGACGGCGGTCCAAGGCGTCTTTGCCGGCCGGAGAGTCAAACTGGATTGGGCATCAAACCCGGTGAGAATCTGACGCTGGAAGTCTTCAGGGACACCTTCGCGGCGGACATGCTGATCCGCCGCGAGCCCGGCGAGCTCTATGCCCTCCGGCATGACATGCCGAAGGGGGATCCTCTGGCCGGTGACTGCGAGGGCTGGGTGGAGAAGCTCGATCCGAAAACTCTGCAGCCGCTCACAGTGACTCCAAGATTCGCTGCCGGCCGGTACTGGCCCGGTGGTATCGCCGCCCATGCGAACGGGGACATCTACATGATCTTCGGTTGCTGGGCCCGTCGGTTCAGCCCGAGCCTGGAGCTGAAGGCGGAGCGCCGGTTGCCGGTCAACCGGCCATACAACTCGTTCGTCATTCTCGACACCGGTGAGCTAGTCACCAAGGATTGCGACGCACCCCGGGGAGAGGCAAGCTCGACCTTCTCGGTGCTCGACCCGGAAACTCTCGAATCGGTTGTTCCGGAACTCGAAATCGAGGAAGGCTCGATTGCCCGGCTCGCTTCCGACGGCAAGTCGGTTACATGCGTCGGCACCCGGTCTGTGCTGCGGCTCAGCCTTGACCGGGAGGCGGGCAGGCTGGTCGTCGATGAGGAGTGGCGGCCCCACTACGCACGCAATGGCCAGACCTTCGGCTGGGATCCGGTGGTGTCCGACGAACATGTCTTCTGGATGGACAACGGCCAGAACTCGGTTGACTGGACGATGCGTGATTCCGGTTCAGCCTCGAGCCCGGTCCGACTCTGGTGGTGTCGGCAGGATGATCAGGATTCACTTCGCTCGGTCGAGATCAGCGGGCTGCCCTACGGCACCGAATCGAATCCTCCCGCCTGGGATCCGGAGCGCGGCGTGGTGGTCGCCTATGACGCCGGCAACGCAGTGGTCCGGGCCTGGAAGCTGGTCGGCGACGAGCTCGAACCTCTCTGGCGTCTCGATGATTTCGCCCATGCCGGCCATCTGATCGTCTTTCCCGACACCCGCGAGCTGGTGGTCCAGGACTTTCGCGACATCGAGTTCACCCGGAAGGCCGGGTTCCGCCGGGTCTTCCGCCGCGGCATCCAGTCGCTTGGCCGGCACTCGATCGTGCGCCGATACCCACTGATCGGTCATGACAGCGTGGTCGTCCTTGATCTCGACACGGGCGATGAGAAGGCCCGGGTCAAGGTGCCATCTCCGAGCCAGGCATTCCTCTTTCCGGCCCCCGGATTCGACCGGGACCTCTACTACCTCTCGATGACTTCGATGGCCCGCGTCAAAGTCGGCTGAATCCGGAAACGCTGGCGGGTTGACCGCCGCCGCCTCTCACGCCATACTCACCTCATGGTCAGGATGAAGATGGTTGGAGCAGGAATGAGAAGCCCGTTCCGGTTGGTTTCTCTGGTGGCAGTTGCCGTACTTGGCCTGGCTCTGCTGGTTCCGGCTGGTGCGTCGTCGGCCAGCAAGAAGGGGATCCCCGCCTTCCTGACTTACAAGGCGATGGTCCACGTCGCTGGTGGCCTGACTTTCACCAGCCACCGTGACACCTTCATGAACTGCTCGCCCGGCCAGCGCTGGACGATGAAAGAGGAATCTGACGTGGACATCCGCGGCAACCTGCTGATCGAGACTTACAAGAACCAGCAGGTCCGGGCCAGCGGAATCGAGGTTCCGGGTGCCGCCGAAAGCAAGAACTCGCTGGCCAGCTACGAAGAGTCGAACTACTGCTTGCCCGATGAACCGGTCGAGCTCGACCGCCCCGAATGCGGGAGCGTGACAGGCATGGGCTCAGCCAATCTCCAGCCCGATGCCCGGCGGCGCGGCCCGAAGCGTGTTTCGATCGGCATCGGCAGGACTACCGGGGGTACACAGAACACGAGTTGCACCTGGGGGTTGGGTAGTCGCCCGACCCCCACCGGTTCAAACACCGATCAGTTCACGACCGAATGGGGATCGATCGTTCTTCCTCTTGACATCACCATCAAGCAGCTCCGGACGCTCGGTGTGAAGAAGAAACTGATCCGCACGATTCGGGTCGGCGGCAGGTGCGAGGCACCGGTTATCTATCGCGGATCGAAGATTCCGTCGGATACCTCCGACATGGATGATGGCGATTGTGAGGCCGACGGAGACTTTATCGTCACCATCAAGCGCCTGAACAGAAGTACGAAGCAGGGCGTCCCCGTCAACTGAGGGTCGATCTGCCAGGTCCGTCCGGTTTGCCGGGCTCCTAACGCTTCCTGCTTCCCGCTTTCTTTGCGGGCTTGAAGAAATTCTTCGGCCAGGTGAACTTCTGGTAGGTGCCACCGAGGCCGTCACGCATGATCGTCGCCATTCCCGGAGCTTTTAGCCGCAGCTGCTTTTTCAGCTTGATCGTCCGGTAAGCCCAGCCTTCGGGCATGGCCATTCCCTCATTTGATCCCAGCGAGTCGAGGTTCTTCGCGCGCAGGGTCTTGTCAATGTTGGTCGTGTAGGCCTGGAGGGCGTATTTGCTCCCCTCGGGCGAGACGATGAAGTGAACTTTGCGGCCCTTGTTGAAGACCCAGGTCGTGGTTCGGGCAATCTTCATTTCGGTGTAGGGCGAAGGCGAGAGACTGGGCACAGTCAGAACCGCGACATGGCGCATCTCAAGGCCGCCGATTGTCAGGGGTACGCCGGCCTTTCCGTTTGCAATCGTGTCGATCAGCCAGCGCCGGGGACCGTTCGGAACGGCCGCCAGCGAGCCGGTTTCTTCCTTGACTGCAGTGAAATCGACGCTGTCCCACTGCTCGGGCGGACAATCACTCAGGCCGACGGTGTTGTAGACGTCAACCGAGAAGTTCGGCGGGTCCGGCATCGAGACCGTGAAGATCTCGCAGTAGCGTTTGTTGTAGAGACCGTCCAGGGTCCCGACCTTGGCCGGTGCGGCCGTTGGAACCAATGCGATCACGGCCGTTGCGGCCACCAGAAATGCGACGAACCTCTTCACCTGGGTTCTCCTTCCCTGTTTGATCTCTTGATCATAGCTGACGCGCGTCAACTTGTGGGAAACTGTGGCCGCCGGGAGTGACGCCCCGGGCATAGGCTGGGTTCATGTCGATTGAACCCACACCTATTGACGTCAATCTGGCCGAGTACATACGCAGTCACGCAAGCGGGCGAGACGAGACGTTGCGTCTCGTGGAAGATGAGACGGATGCCATGGGCCCGGAGCGGTCAATGCAGACCGCACCCGAGCAGGCCGCCTTCCTGGAAATGCTGGTGCGACTCGGTCCCGGCCGGCAGGCAATCGAGGTCGGGACCTTCACTGGCTACGGCGCAATCCGCATCGCCCGCGGACTGACCGCCGAGGGCAGGCTCCTCTGCTGCGAGCTGGATTCGCAGCGGGCGGAGATCGCCAGGAGAAACGTCGACCAGGCCGGGATCGGCAGCAAGGTCGAAATCCGGGTAGGGCCGGCAATCGAGACGATCCTTTCGCTGCCCGAGCGGCCGGCTTTCGACTTCGCCTACGTTGATGCCGACAAGACCGGATACCCCGACTATTACGAAGCGCTGCTCCCCCGGATGAACCCGGGCGGGCTGATCAGCTTCGACAATGTCCTCATGGGCGGGCGGATCCTCGATTCCAAACCAGATGATGGAACCGCGGCAATGCAGGGTCTGAATGACCTGATCCTCGAAGACCCTCGGGTTGATTCGGTCATGCTCGGCATGGCGGATGGGCTGACCCTGGCCCGGGTTCACTGAAGACGGGAGAATACGCAGATGACACCCTCTGCTTTCCGGAACATGGCGCCCGACGGACCGGCTTTGCCCGGCGAGGACGAATACCTCGCCGAGATCATCTCCAGGCCGGTAGCCCAGCCAACCGACGAGGTGATCAGAGCAATCGAATCGGGACCTTTTGACCCGGCCGCGGCCCTGCCGAAAGAAGACGCGATCCGGCTCTGCGACCCCGCCCCGATGGATGTCGAGACCGGATGGACCCGCCTGCCTGACGGCAGCATTCAGGTTGCTTTTCGGACCGAACTCCCCGACCTGACTCCGGAAATGATCGAGTGGTGGGCCGATTGGCATCCGCAGCGCGATGACCGGTACCGGGCCTGGCATCCCCAGGAGCACTTCGGGAACCGGACCCTGCCAGGTGGCACCAGCCAGGAGAAGTCCTACTGGGGCGCGGTGGTCTTCTTCGACGAAGACGTCGGTGACGGGCGGTCACAGCTCCGGACCGAATTCACCTCTCCACGCGGCTTCGGGTTTTCCCATCGGCCTTTCGACAATCCCGATGTGAAGGTGATCATCTCGGCCAGGGTCGGAGATGCCTTCATGACCCACACCGACATGGCACATGTCTTTATCGCCGAGGGTGGCGGACTGGTTCTCCGCAGCCGGTTCTGGATCGCCGAACGGGTCCGGCCGCGTCTGCCCGGTCCGCTGGTTGCACTGGAGGACATCGGTGAGAACCTGGCAAGTCGCAAGTTCGTCCGTGACTTTGCGGTGCCTGACGGGATCGGCCCGGCCGTGGCACGGCATGGGGCCGAGGAACATGCCCAGCTGGGTGAGATTCTGCCTGGGCTGTACGAACGCTTCGGCGGCTGATTGAACTATCCGACTTCGGGTAGGCCCGTTGCATGGACCCGGTGATAGTCATATTCGCGATCGCGGTCATCATGGTTGCCGTAATCGCCTGGCGCGAGTGGGGCTGACCGGAGACACCAGAATCACCTCAGGCGTGAGACGCTAGGCTGCGCTGAAACGGGAGGAATGGATGAGCGGTTCGGGGAATGGAATCAAGGGTGCGCTGGTCGCTGTCGCGGCGGTGCTGGCCTGCCTGCTCGTGAGCGGAACGGTGGCTGCGGCGGAGGTCACGGTCACCGAAGAGAAGCGAGTGAGCGATCGGCTGATCGAGCTGACGGTGGAGACACCTGCCTTTGCCGAACCGACGAAGGTTCATGTCTTCCTGCCGGCTGGCTATGAAGCCGAACCGAACAGGCGCTGGCCGGTCACTTATGTCCTGGCCGGGATGCAGAACAATTACAACTCTTTCGCTGACTTCCTGAACGGCGAAGAACTGTCCCGGGACTATCCGTCGATCATGGTTTCGCCGGATGGCAACAGCGGCTTCTGGAGCGACTGGTTCAACGACGGCTCGGGCGGCCCGCCGATGTACGAGACCTTCGTGACCCGTCAGCTGATCGACCTGATTGACGAGCGGTACCGCACGATCGCCGAACGGGCCCAGCGAGCGGTCTTCGGTATCTCGATGGGTGGCTACGGCGCTACGTCACTGGCCGCCCGCCATCCGGACCTGTTCGGATCCGTGGCCACCATTTCCGGAGCGGTCGACAGCAACGACCCCCTGATTGGTGCGACGATTTCACTCGCCCCGACGCTGGATGGCGGGGCACCGGATGCGATCAACGGCCCCCGGATTACTGAAGAGATCCGCTGGCGCGGTGCGAATCCGACCGACCTCGCAGTGAACCTACGCGACCTGGACGTCCAGGTCCGCACCGCGAATGGCATCCTGAACCCTGGTATCGGCGAGGGTGCGGAATCCGCCGACGCTCTTTCCTGCATCGTCGAAGGAGGCGTCTACCAGGGCAGCATCAACTTTCACGATGAGCTCGTCCGCCTGGGCGTCGAGCACCTCTGGAAGGACTACGGGAACGGCTGTCATACCTCGGAGAACTTCACTCGGGAAGTGGTCGATACCCTCGTCGCTTTCAAGGGGGTCTTTGCCGATCCGACGCCCGACCCGGATCACTTCGAATACAAGACAATCGAACCCGAATTCGAGATCTGGGACTGGCAGGTCAAGGCCGATCCCGCGCGTGCACTCGAGTTCATGACGATTGAGGCCGGGACCAACACCGTTACCCTGACTGGCAGCGGCATCACCTCGGTCACCACCCCGCCGCTCTACCCGGGCTTGAAAAAGGTCGACCTGGTTGGCCGGACATTCAAGCCCTCCACGGACGGAAGACTGACCTTCACGGCGGACCTCGGTCCGGCCCACACGATTCAGCAGTACCGCTTCGGTGCCAGCGAGCAGTATTCCCGCGCAGCGTTCACTTTCGAGCCGCATGCCCTGATCCGTGTGCTGAAGGCGAAGCGGTTGAAGCGCTGGGTGCGGGTCTGCGCCAGGGCGGTCGGAGGGGTGATTCCCCGGGCAAGGATCAGGGCCGGAAAGCGGACGGTCCTGGTCAGGCTGACCGGGAAGAAGACCTGCCGCCAGCTGAACCTGAAGGGCTGGCCCCTGAAGGTGTCGGTCAAAGGCAGTGACACCTATGGCCACCCGGCCTACGCCTCCCGGAAGATCAGCCGCAAGGGTTGAGGGGGAGAGGATTCCCGGCCGTGGCCTTAGGGGGTCATGGCGAAGAAAGCGCGAGAAGAACCGGAATCTGAAGTCAATGCTGAACCGGCCGAGGCCGAGGTCGCGGCCTGTGCGCTGGTAGTCGAGCTGCTCCGCTCGGGCCGGATCCTCACCTATATCGGGGACATCCTGGTCGAGCGGGTCGATGAGGCCGACTTCCCCGGGGAGTCGGAGGAGGCAGTGGTGATCAGGCGCTTTTGCGAACTCGTGGTCCCGGTACTCGCCGGGCAGGAGCAGCCCGAAGCAATCTGGAAGACGGCCCGTCTGATCGAGTCGGTTCGCGGCCAGGTGGTGGCCGACTTTCAGCTCGAGCTCGACAGCGAGGATCGCCGCAGTTGATGTTGATTCCAGACCAGCTGGGAAACATGCTCATGCTAATGTATGAGCATGAAGTTCGACCGCCGACTTCAGATCTTGCTTGACGAGGAGCGTCACAGCCGGATCGTCTCCGTCGCACGTCAGCGCGGTGTATCTGTGGCGACGGTGGTTCGGGAAGCAATTGACCGCGGAGTAGCTAAACCAGATCGGCAACGATCGGAGGCAGGACGGCGGATTCTGGCGGCCGACGACATGGAAGTTCCGGACGTTCCGGGATTGAAGGCAGAGCTGGACGACGCACGCGGCCGTAACGGATGATTGTCCTGGACACCACAGTCCTGGTCTACGCGAAAGGCAACGAACATCCACTGAGAAATCCTGCCCGGGATCTGATCCAGGCGATTTCAGATCAGAGCATCGAGGCGACGACCACTCCCGAGGTGATTCAGGAGTTCGTCCATGTTCGTGCCGGTCGGCGAGGCAGGGGCGATGCCGCGAACCTGGGGCGGGATTTCGCAGAGTTGCTTTCACCGTTGATCAGCGTCGAAGCCGGCCATCTCGAGAAGGGACTTTCGATCTTCGCCGCGCCCGATGCTCCTGGAGCATTCGACTCCGTTCTGGCGGCGGTGGCGATCGAGGCCGGTGCTGTTCTCGTATCCGCCGATCAAGCATTCGGGAAAGTCCAGGGACTGGACCACACGATTCCCGATCGAGAAGGCGTTGGCAAGCTGCTCGGCGCCTGAAACTTCAAAAGTCGGCGTCATGTGCTGACCGCTCCTTTATCCAGGCACAGGGGTTAAGGTTGGCGTCAGAGGGGGAGATGTGAGGATCAAGACAATTCGGAGTTTCGCTTTCGCGGTCGCGCTCGTCATCGCAGCGTTCGGGTTTTCGTGGGTCCCGGCTGCCCCCGCCGGAGCAGCAACCACCGAGGCGAACATCGCCGACGGGCGCCTGTTCCGGATCCTCACCCCGGTGACGACGCGATCATCCGTGGTGACCGGATGCGAGTGCGGCTGGTGCTCCGGCCGAATGTGTCCCTGCGGAGCGCCCAGCTGAACGGCAGGCGCATCACCCGGCTCTTCTCCCCCCGGGGTTCGAGCACCCGGCAGGTCGCAATTATTCGCAAGTCCGAAATGGGCAGGCGATTCTCCCTGGGCAGGAATTTCCTGAGCTTCATTGTGAGGCGTGGAGGAAGCGGCGGCAAACGGGACTTCGAGGAGATTGCCTTCACCCGGGTCCACCGGACTCCCGGCTTGATCAGGCAATTCGAGGTCAGCTACAGCCGCAACGGCGGAGTGGAAGTGAACCTGCTGCCTTCGACCCTGAGTGCCAGATTCAAGGTGACTTTGAACGGCAGGAACGTCTCGAAGCAGTTCCGGACCGGGACTCCGCTGAGGCGCAGGGTGCTGCTCGGGGCAAGCGACGGACTGAGGCACGGGAAAAACAAGCTGGTCGTCCGGGCCCATACCCATCACGGGCAGTACCTGAAGGTTCGCCGCACGTTCAAAGTCGGTGACACGCCGACGATCGCCGGGGCCGGCCCGGACAAGGTCATCGCGGCCGGGCAGGCAGCAACGCTCAAATCACTGCGCTCCCAGAAGCCGGTGGGAGAAGACGGTGAACCGGCCGGCGGAAACCTCGACTTCAGTTGGACCCTGATCCGGCGCCCGAATGGAAGTGAAGCCAGCCTGTCGGCGGCCGACACCCGCCAGCCCCACCTCCAGACCGACTTGCCCGGTACCTACAGGGCAGAGCTTCGAACCGTTGACCCGGCCCGCAATGGCTCTGCCTCGACAGACATCGTCACGGTGGTCGCCAATGCCCAGCCCCTGCCGGCGGTCAGCACCCTGGCAACGGTCGCCGGAAAGGACGGGATCAAGGTCGATGTGACCCGCGAATGTGAAGGCGCGGTTGCGGAGGGCAA
>JAGQUU010000159.1 GCA_020438345.1 Solirubrobacterales bacterium
AGGCCATCTTCAAACCATCCAGCCGGCCGAAACGCTGTTTCAAAGTCTGCAGGTCAGCCAGTGCCTGACAGGGATGGAACGCCGGGGTCAGGGCGTTCACCACAGGGATGCTTGCGTTCTCCGAGAGCGCCACCACGTTCTCATGGGAGCCGGACCGGATCACAATCGCCGAGACGAACCGGGAAAGGACCCGGGCTGTGTCCTCGACTGACTCGCCGCGCGAGAGCTGCATTTCGTCACCTCTCAGCACGACCGGATGTCCACCCAGTTCTGCCACCCCGACCTCGAACGAAATCCGGGTGCGGGTGGACGGCTTCTCGAAGATCAGGGCGACTGACCTGCCAGCCAGGGTGGACGCGGCTTCAAGCGGCCGTCCCGCCTTCAGTTCCTCGGCCCGGTCGATCAGATTGACCAGCCGTTTACCGGAGATTTCACTGCCATCTATGTAGTGCCCGGGGCGCGAATCAGCCACGACGGGAATACTACGCCCGCTTTCCGCCTGAGATAGTGGAGAGTCCAATGTCTGCAACGAACCCCACGAACCCCACCAGCCAGCCGACCCGCCTGCGTCGCGGCGAAACCTTCGAAGGCGAGATCGAAACCCTGGCCTACGGTGGCCGGGGGATCACCAAACCCGGCGGTTATGTGGTCTTCGTCAATGGCGGACTGCCCGGTGACACGGTCCGGGCCGAGATCACAAAGTCGAAGAAGGGTTACGCAGAAGCAATCGCGACGGCAATCGTCACCCCCTCTCGCGACCGGCTTGCCGACGTTGACATTCATCAGGACGAAGCCTGCCCCGGTGCTTCCTGGCAGGCGTTGAGCTACAAACAACAGCTCGCCTACAAGGAGGAACACGTCGCCGACGCCCTGACCCGGATCGGAAAGCTCGGTGACCTGAGCATCGACCCGATTATCGGAGCCGATCAGCAGTGGCGCTACCGCAACAAGGTCGAGTATTCATTCGGTGAGCAGGACGGCGAGCTCGTACTCGGCTTCCACCCTCGCGGCCGCTGGGATGAAGTCCTTGACATCGAGGACTGCCACCTCTCCTCCGAGGCGACCAACCAGGCCCGAAATGAGGTCCTCGCCTGGGCCAAGACCGAAGGTCTGAACGCATATGACCCCCGCGATCACCGTGGCACCCTACGCAACCTGGTCGTCCGCGAGGGCCGGCGGACCGGTCAGATCCAGACCCGGCTGGTCACGTCGAGGGCGAATTTCCCGCGACCCCCGGTCGATCTCCACACGATCATCGACGGCCCATCCGGCTCCACATCCGGGCCGACTGGAGTACTCGGCGAAGAAACCCTCCGCGAGCGGATCTTTGACCTTGACATCGAACTTTCCCATGACGCGTTCTTCCAGACCAACACCGAGATGGCCGAAAAGCTCTACGGCCTCGCCGCCGAATATGCCGGCCTGACCGGGAGGGAGAAGCTCTTCGACCTGTTCTGCGGAGTCGGCACGATCGGGCTCAGCTTGGCCGGGCAGGCCGGCCAGGTCTGGGGTCTCGAGATCGTGCCGGACGCGATCGAGAACGCGAAGCGCAACGCAAAGGCGAACAACATCACTAACGCCCGCTTCGTCGCTGCCAACGCGCGGACCGGAATGCGGCCTCTGATCGAGGAAGCGGGACGGCCCGATGTGGTGACAATCGACCCGCCGCGGGCCGGGCTCTCGGCCAAGATCGTGCGCCGGTTGATCGAATGCGAAGCCCGCCGGATCGTTTACATCTCATGCAATCCGACCACACTGGCACCGAACGCGGCGCAGCTGGTCGAGGCCGGTTACCGTCTGACCCGGGTCAGACCGGTTGACATGTTCCCCCAGACCCCGCATATCGAATGTGTCGCCCAGTTCGATCTGATCGGCGAGGTCAGGTACGTCGAATCCCCCACGGATCGCAAGCGTCGCGAACGCGATGAGCGACGCCAGGCCACCAAGGAGGCAAGAAGCAAATGACCCGTCCCGTCCAGCAGCGTGCATTTGGAGTTGCCGCCGGCTTGCCCGAAGAAGTTTGCGGGCCCCTGGCTTCGGCCTGTGAAGAAGCCGGCTACAGCTCGATCTGGGCCAATGACCATCCCTACGCGAAAGGCCTGGAGACTTTGGCCGAGTTCGCGAAGGGGACCAGCGGAATCGAGCTCGGTGTCGCTGTGATCGCACTGGACCGGCAGGGGCCGGAAGTGATCGCCGTTGACATCGAGCGGCTGGGACTCGACCCTTCCCGCCTCCTGATCGGGGTAGGGGCCGGTTTCTCCAGGAAGCCGCTCACGTTCATGACCGAACAGATCGGCGTTCTGCGCGAAAAGCTGCCCGGCATCCGGGTCGTGATGGCTGCGATGGGCCCGAAGATGTGCGGCCTTGCCGGAGCTGAATACGACGGCGCGTTTTTCAACTGGATGACCCCTGACTTCGCTGCAGATGCCCGGGCCAAAGTCGAGACCGGTGCCACCGAAGCCGGCCATGGCGCTCCCCCGGTCTTCGGTTATGTGCGAACCGCGGTCGGTCCCGATGCCGCCGACCGGCTGGCCAAGGAAGAGTCCTTTTACCGTGATCTACACGACGGATACCGGAACCACTTCGCCCGTCTCGGCAAGCCTGAAGGCACGGTCGGTGTCGCGGCCAGTGATTCGGCAGATGCCCAGCGGAAGCTGGCCGCCTACGACGCACTCGACGTGATCGTGGTTCGTGGACTGGCTTCCGCCCGGATCGAGCCGATGGTCGAGCTCGCCCGCGCTGCCGCTCCGGCCTGAGTCCGGATCCGGTCCCGCAGCCGGGGAATCATCCGGGTGCGGTGGCCCTGTTCCCCTTCCGGCGGCAGATCCTCCCGTGTAGCCGTTCTGATTGGATTCCGGTTCGATGTCGCAGACACCTGACACCCCCGAGGGCGAAATCACTGAATCGCAGATGGCTCCGCCGCCGCCCAAGAGGGACCACACCCCGGCGACGGTCATCGGCTGGGGAATCTTCGCCAGCCGGTGGATTCAGGCCCCGCTTTACATCGGCTTGATCGCCGCCCAGGCTGTGTATGTGGTCAAGTTCTGGAAGGAATTAATCCACCTGGTTACCGATTTCGGAAGCCTCGACGAGAACGACGTGATGCTCGTGGTCCTGGGCCTGGTTGACGTGGTGATGATCGCCAACCTGCTGATCATGGTGATTATCGGTGGCTACGAGACGTTCGTCTCACGAATCCGCCAGGTCTCGGATCACCCCGACCAGCCCGAATGGCTTTCCCATGTCAACGCCAATGTGCTGAAGGTGAAGCTGGCGATGGCGATAGTCGGAATTTCCTCGATCCATCTGTTGAAAACTTTCATCGAATACGGCACCGAGAACACAGGCCTGACGGAAGTCGAGGTCATGTGGCAGACGATCATCCACATGGTCTTTGTCCTCTCGGCGATCGGCCTCGCCTTCATTGACCGGTACCTCTCCCCCCAGAAGCACGACTACGGCCCCTGAGCGGGTTCGGTCTGCGGGCCGACGCAGCCGGGTAGAGTCCGGGCATGCCCGACCAACAGAAGATTTCCCGCTACGGCAAGGCCACCGCGAAGTCCGGCAAGGGTGGCGAACTCGCCGAAATACTGCTTGAGGCAGCCGAGGCCAACCGGGCCGTTGAAGGCTGCCTCCAGTATGAAGTTCACCAGTCGGTATTCGATCCGGACACGATCTGGGTTACCGAAGCCTGGGTTGACCAGGATGCCGTCAAGGCATCGCTGGAAGATGATGGCAACCGGGAGTTGATCGCCAGGGCCCGACCGCTGATCGAGGATATGGAAGTGATCGAACTGATCCCGCTGGGTGGCATCGAGGCCCGGCTCGACGATCCCCGTGCCGCCTCTCCGAAGCCCGGCTACAAGCTGGTTCAGGTCGAAGACGTCGAAGACCTGGCCAAGGGTCACGGCCTCGCCGAGGTCCAGGAAGCCCGATTCGCTACGGGTGACCTCGACGCCAGTCAGGTCGGCGTTGCCTGGTTTCGTCTGCATCCGAACCAGCGGCAGCCTTTCGGTCACCATCACAACAAGGCCGAAGAGGTCTACTTCATCATTGCGGGCTCTGGCCGGGCAAAGCTCGATGACGAGATGATTGACCTGACTGAAGGAAGTCTGCTCAGGGTCGCGCCGGAAATTGTCCGTGGCTTCGAAGCCGGACCGGAAGGAATGACTTATCTCGCGACCGGCCAGAAGATGACCGGTGACGGTGAAATCCAGCCCGGATGGTGGACCGACTGACCCGTTCGGTGGACCGACTGGCCGCCTGCTCTCGCCGACCCCGGATGCCCTCACCGGCCCCCGGGGGAAGCTGGGTTGAAGAAAAGAGGGTTATTTGGCCGGAACTTCAATCGAGATGCATGTTGAAGGCACCGCGGCTCGCATAGGGACGGGGCCACGCAAGAAGACCGGCTAGTCAATTCCGCCGCCGTCGACGCTGAAGCTGAACATCAGCGCGATGAACGCAAGGACGGCAACGATGAAGGAGAGAACTACCAGCCCGGCAGCGATACCGCCGAGGATCGATCCGAATTGGGCTTCACGCAGACGCTGATCAGTCACGCCCCGGCGGACATCGATCCAGCCCAGCGAACCGAGAAACGCGGCTGGAACTCCGGCACAGAACGCAAGGAAGGGTGGCAGCAGCCAAAGACCCGAGCCGTCGAACTGGTCGCTCCAGAAAACGAAGATCAGCACGGTCAGGATCACGTTCGCGATCGCGAACACCCCGAGAATCAGCGAAGCTAGCGCTTTACCGTTGGCATGCTTCGCTGTCATTGCTGCCGGTTGTCCGGTCGATTCCACAAGAGCATCTACCCCCGAAGGGCGCAGGGGTTTCGAAGCCCAGAAGCTCGAGAGGCAGGAAGTGACCCGTCCAGGGCCTGAAGGTGCCCCTCGATGGCCCCGCCGGGAACCAGGGCTAGTACGGAGGGAGGTCGTCGTGCCAGCGTCCGAGGGTGCGGAAGGCACGCCAAAAGCGACGCTTGGCGGTTTCCTCGTCAAGCGCACCGTCGATATCGGGGGTGTAAAGGACATCGCAGGCGGGTGTGAAGGCCTGGATTTCCCCTTCACGCGCATCGAGCGGACGCGCGAGTGGCATGGCGAGACTGTTGATCGTCTCCAGCGCAGATTCACCCATGATCACCACGATCCGGGGCTGGACGATGTTGAACTCGTCAGCCAGTCGTGCGACGCATTCCGGATCGGCAAAAGTCGGATCCTCGACCGGGCACTTGGCACAGACCGTGCCGTAGATCACGGTCGGGTCGATACCGAGCCGCTTGAAGCTCTTCATCAGGGCATTGCCGGCCCGTCCATAGAAGGCGACACCCTCCTCCACTTCGGCGGTGCTCGGGGCAAATTTGACGAGCATGATGTCGGCCTGAGGATGGCCCGACCCAAGCACCGGCATCACCCGGCTGCCCAGACAGGCATCGCAGCCCTGAAGATCCCGGCTGAGCTGATTCAGCTCGCGGATCGCTCGTTCCAGATACTTCTCTTTTATCTCGTTATCGGTCGCAGGCATCGCTCCCGGTTTCTTTTGACGCACCGGTCGACGGTCCTTCCCGTGACCCGTACATGCCGGGTCCCTGCATCAGCTCTTGCTCGCTGCACGTTTTGACCCACGGGCCTTTCGACGCCCACCCTTGGCCGGTTTTGCGTCACTGACCGACCGCTTTGGCGCCTTCGGCCGACCCGTGGTCTGGATGAACTTCAACGCCTGGACATAGACGAGGTTCTTGTGACGGCGGGTTATCTCCGCTTCCCGCATCGCTTCAAGGAACTCCGCGGGGCCATCGAAATCATGAAGACGGTTGCGAACCGCCCCGAGTCCCTGGGCGACGTGGCTGTCGGAACCCGCGGCCGGGATGAGATTGTACTTCCGGGCAAAGCGCTCCGCTTCCTCATTGAACGAAGAAATCGCGACCCTTGGGTTGAAAACCTCCATCAGGTCGATGTCCTCGACCATGTCAAGGAGATTCTCGTAGTCCGGGACCGAGTGAAGACGATCGAAAGGATGTGGAACGTATACGAGCCCGCCCTGCCGCCTTATCTCTGTGATCGCTTCCCGCATGGTCACACCCTTGGGAATCTTCTCCGTGAGGAAGAGACCGATCACCTCCCCGGCATCACTGGTCATGACTTCCTCGGCGAGGATGATCTTGAAATCATCCAGACCTTCGGCGATCCTCGCGGCTTCTTGCGCGCCGGTGACTTCGTTGTGATCGGTTATCGCGATCGCTCCGAAGCCCCGGTCGCGGGCGGTCTCGATCAGGACTTGCACCGGTGTGGCACAGTCACTGGAGTGGTCGGTGTGCATGTGCAGGTCGACATCGATCAGCGGACGTTCCAGCAACCTGCTGCGTAATTCTTCGTCACCTTCAGGGTCGTGACGACGGGCAACCAGCCGCTGATAGATCTCCTCGAAGCGACCAGCGACCTCGGGCCAGGTTTCGACATCGAACTCGCCGCAGGCCTTGCGGAAGCCCTCGCGGAGCTTCTCGTCCCGGCCGAGCCGGTCGATCTGTCCGGCCAGGGTGACCGGGTCTCCGGCCGGGAAAAGCAGTCCGCGCTGGCCGTCCCCGACCAGTTCGACGTACCGGGAAATCGTGGTCGTGACAGGAACCGCTCCCGAGGCAATCGCCTGGCGGACCGCTGCCTGGTCGGGACGTGGACCGTTCGACGCAGCGACAAAGACATCGGAACGGGAGAGCAGACTGGCCAGCGACGCCTGGTCGGGACCGATCACTTTGATCCGTTCGCGGATTTCCCTTGCGACCCTGATCTGCACCTGGCCGGGCTGTTCGGCGAAGATCGTCGCGGTCCAGTCAAGATTGGCAGGCAGCTTCCTGAGAGCCCGGACGAACAGACGAAGGGCTCCCGGCTCCTCGCGCTCCGAGAATGCGATCTTCAGAGGCAGACTTCCGGACTGGGCCGGCTCGGTCGGATCGATTCCGGGATGAGTGATCTCGTACGAACCGGGAAAGTAGCGGTTGAGAAGCTTGGCGGAAGCCCGGGAGGAAACGGTGCGGGCATCCAGCCGGCCGAAGAAGATCTCCAACAAAGGCCGCGCGAACTGGGTGGCGAAAGGCCGCTCTTCGGTTTCGTGGAAAGTCCCGACGTTAAGCGAGAAGGAATGCCGGAGCGCATTCGATGAGAACCCCGGAACGAAGGGATCGTGAACATGGACGATGTCGAATCTTCCCTGCCCGAGAAGGGCTTCGATCCGGTTGCCCATATCAACGGAGACCGGGGCCTGCCGCCGTCCCGTCCGCGGGATCTTCACCCCACCTCCCATTGAAAGGACCCGCGGTTCCTCACCGGGGGCAAAAAGCGCCTCGGGGTCATCCTTGAGCCCGGCCAACGCTGTCTTCGTCTCGGCCACACCGCCGCGACCGCCCGAAGGCGCCGCGATCAGGACCGAATGACCGCACCGGGCCAGCTCATCGCTGACCCGGCGCGTGTATTCATTGATGCCACCCCGTTCCGACCAGGGGAACGGAGTGAACTGGACTATCGAAAGTGGTTCCAGGGGATCAGGCTTCGGACTTGCTGTCCTCGACCTCGGCGACCGGCTTGGCGCCGCTGATCGGTGACTTTCCGCGCTTGTTGTCCTCGATAAAGGACTCGGTGTCCGCCCTGGCCTCGGCGTCGGGCCGCTGGTTGTGCGGCGACTTCATGAGGTAGGAGGATGGTCCGTCGAGCTGACCGGCGATTCCGTTGTTGAGGGCCAGCTTGATCAGGCGCACCGCGTCGATCACAACCCCGGCAGAATTCGGCGAATCCCAGACCTCGAGCTTGAGCTCGACGTTGAGAGGCACGTCACCGAAGGACTTGCCTTCAAGACGGATATGGGCCCACTTGCGGTCGGTCAGCCACGGCACGTAATCCGAGGGTCCGACGTGAACGTCGCGATCTTCGAGTTCCAGACCCATGATCGAGGTGACCGCGTTGGTCTTCGAGATCTTCTTTGAGTCGAGCCGCTCGCGTTCGAGCATGTTGAAGAAGTCCATGTTGCCGCCGACGTTGAGCTGCGAGGTGTGCTGCATCTCGACGCCACGCTCGTGGAAGAGACGGGCGAGCTGGCGGTGAACGATCGTCGCTCCAACCTGGGACTTGATGTCATCACCAATGATCGGCAGTCCGGCTTCCTTGAAGCGGCCATCCCAGTAATCCTCGCTGGCGATAAAGACGGGGAGGCAATTGACAAAACCGACTCCGGCCGCGATCGCCTGCTCGACATACCACTTGACGGCATCTTCCGAGCCGACCGGGAGGTAACAGACCAGGACGTCGGTCTTGGTGTCCTTGAGGATCTGGACGATGTCGGCTGTCGGGCCCGGGGCCTTGGTGATGACCTGCTTGAGGTACTTGCCGAGCCCGTCGAGGGTCATGCCGCGTTCAACGGTGACTCCCAGGTTCGGAACATCAGCGAACTTGATCGTGTCGTTCTGGCCGGACCAGATCGCGTCAGAGAGATCCTTCCCGACCTTTTCCTGATCAATGTCGAAGGCCGCAACGAATTCGATGTCGTTGACGTGATAGCCGCCGAGGTCGACATGCATGAGGCCGGGAACCTGGTCTGACGGGTCTGCATCCTTGTAGTACTGGACGCCCTGGATGAAGGAGTTGGCGCAATTGCCGACGCCGACGATGGCTACTCGTACCTTGTCGTCACCGCCTCGGCTGGCGCCGCTGCCGTTTCCGTTGGGGGAAAGTCCGTTCTCAGTCATGGGTAAGCGAAAGTCTCCTGTGGGTGGGATGGCATCTGTTGCCGGGTTGGCACCGGACCGCGCGGAGGAGGGGCATTAAGCCACGCCTAATCCGGGCGCAAGGCCGGGGTCGACCCCTAATGACACCACAAATCAGGATCGGTTACAGGTATCCGTGACAGATTTACGGTGCCGGACCGACCGGAAGTCAAGCTTCTTTGGCGGCTGCGTCGAGCTTCTTCAACTCGGTCCGGACATGCCAGACTCGCTGCAAAGTGGTGATCGCGGTCAGGCCCGCCATCACGTAGATCGCGATCGGGAGCAGGTCAAAACCGGAGATCAGTTCGCCATCGGCGAAAACCAGGCCGGCTGAAAGCAGGACTACCCGGACCGGACGGGTCGCGATCCCGACCTTGCACTCGACTCCAAGTGCCTCGGCCCGGGCCCGGGTGTAGCTGACCATCAGTGACCCGAGCACCACCAGCACACACATCGCGGCGGCCACATTCTCGCCATTCTCGGCGAAATGCCAGGCGACCGCAGCGATCACCACACCCTCCTCGATCCGGTCCAGGGTGGAATCCAGAAATGCTCCGAACAGCGACCCCTTGCCGGACATCCGCGAATACCGGCCATCGAGCGTGTCCATGACCGAACCGATGATGAACGCGAGACCCGCGAAGAAGAACATCCCCTCGATTACGAGCACGGCCGCGATCAGATTCCCGACCAGGCCAACCATCGAGATTGCATTCGGCGTCAGCCGTGACTGAATAAGTGCATTGCGGGCCTGCGCACGGAAATCCTGAGCAGGTCCGTTGCGCTGACCACCCTCCGGGGGGCCGGACGAAGACTCCATGGATGGGACTCTAGTCCGTCACCGTTCGGGACGGCAGTCGCGGTCCGAGCTGAAACGGGCGCCGGGACTGAAGTCGGCACCCACCCTGATCGAACCAGGCCGGTCAAGAACGACCGTCGTCCAGTCGCCGGGGGAAGGACCGACGCAACCCTGACCGGCCTCCACCCTCCAGTAGGGGGTCGAACGAATTCGCACTTCGAAGCTGCCGGAAGCCGGTGAAGTGACGGCGAAACCATCTGTGTCGAGTTCGGTCAGGCGGGCCGGACGTTCCACCATCGGTGTCGCATCCAGCACCTTGAAGAGTCTCCAGTCCCCGCCGACCGGGATCTCCTTGAGGAAGGGGAGCCCGCTACGAATGAGGGCTGCTTCGTTTTCACCCGCATAGTCAAGTTCGGTGGCCGGCAGGGCGACATAGCCGACAGCCAGCCGGCCCAGCCACTTGCGGTAGCGCTCGGGGTCCAGTTGGTCGGCGTAAAAGAGAGGGTTCAGGTGACGGTCAGTCTGGCGCTCCCAACCGCGGGCAAGCGGGAACTCGGGAGCCGCGCGTGCCGCCTCCCAGTGGGAAGCGACCGGCACGACCTCGACCCGCGCGGGTTCCCGCTCGAGCCGCGGCTCCAGAGCGTCAGCAAGCGGCGCGTAGTAGGCCTTGGTTACCGCTGGTTCGTCATGAACCAGTTCGAGGTCGCGAATGACTGGTCCGAGCTGCCAGTACACGATCATCGGCAAAAGCAAGACCAGCAAAGCCCTTCGCCAAAGCTGCCTGGTGAGGGGTTCTGCGGCAAGAGCACAAACCAGCAACGGCCCGAGCAGCAGGCTGCCCATCCGGTTCACATTTCCGCCCATCGGCGTGCTTATGACGAAGGACGCAACCAGCGCTGCCGCGTAAACCAGGATCCCGATCCGGATAAGGCGCTGACCCGACGGCACCATTGCCGCACTCATCAGCGTCACGACGATTGCCGGCAGAAAGCTGGAGAAGACATACGGCTCGTCCCCGCCTCCGGGAAACAGCAAGGCCACCGTTCCAGCCACCATGAATGAGACGACCGCCAGTTCGAGTCCGCGACGATCGGGCCTCTCGGCGACAAAGTGGGAAAACCCGGCGCAGGCCAGAAACAGAGCCGCAACCGGGCTGGCAAGCCCGACCGTGCCGGCCAGTACGAGCGAGGTTGCCCGGTATCCGCGCTGGGCGCAGAAAACTGCGCTCATTGCCAGCAGCACGCCGAGGGCGAACGTCAGCCTCCCCGAAAAGAGGCTGATGGTCGCCGCAACCGAAAACCAGATCGTCCCTGCCTGAACCCGATCGCCCCAATACCGGCGGACGATCAACGTGAACAGAACGACCGTGCCGATTACCGCGAGCGAACCCATCACCCGAAACCCGATCCAGGCTCCGATCGGTGGCGCAAGAAGCGAATAGGTGGGCAGGTAATGCCCGGCAAACCAGTAGTTGTTCCAGACGGTGGGCCCGGACAGCTCGAAGAGTTCCGTGCGGAAAGTCTGAGCTGCGTGATCGGCACTCAGCGGGGCCATCACCAGATAGACGATCGCCAGACCGGTGACAACCACCAAAGGGGCGACCAGAAAACCCCTGGTTCCGGAGCTGTAGGGGAGTCGGGACATCAATCGCCCCGGTCAGGCCTCGGCCCGTTGTCGCTCCGCGTCGCGGCTCCATGCCCAGGTTTCCGGCTTTAGCTCCGCCAGCACACGAGCGGCGATCAGGAAGGAAACCCCGGCCACCATCCAGCCGAGTACCGCATCGACCCAATAGTGGTTTGCGGTGACGACAGTCACCCAGGCGACGATCAATGGCCAGGCAGCCCAGAACCCTCGTGCGAACCAGTTGCGGCACACCATGAACCCGGTGCACCCGATCATCAGCGCGACAGCGCAGTGCATGGAAGGCACCGCAGCGAAAGGGTTGATGAAGAGCTTCGCAAGGGCTGAGTCGTGGTTGACGCTGGAATGTGCGTTGACGGTGTCTATGAACCCGTACTCCGGGAACATGCGCGGCGGGGCGGTCGGGAATCCGATGTATCCCACGAGGGCAAGACCCATCGAAACGAAAAGCATGTTGCGGAAGAAGTAGTAGTACTCGTTGCGAAAGAGATACATCCAGATCAGAAAGGCGAGCGCCACGGTGAACTGGCTGTTCAGGTAAATCGTGTTCGCGATGTCAACCATCCACTGCAGATTGAGGATGGTGCCCTGCATGCCCGGCTCGAAGAAGAGTCCCATGCTCCTTTCGACATCCATGACCCTTTCGCCGTTTGCGAAGGCGACATTCGCCCGGCCATCGGCCATTCCGCGCGCGAACTCATAACCGGTATCGGCAATGAGGTAGAGCAGGAGTTGGCGAAAGAGGTCCCCCCAGCCCTGGGGGAGCCACTCTCCGATCCGAACGATCAGCGCGGGCATGACTGCCCAGTCTAGTGGCGCACGCAGTTTCCAACCTTTGAGGCTGGAGTAGGCTGCGCGCACCCGAATGGTCGCTGATCGGAAACCCCAGAGCCAGATTCCCGGCGACCGTCCGATCGCCTGCTTCGGAGAGGCGATCACCGACTTGATCTGTGAGCGGAACCTGATGGCCGGCGAGACTGCTGATTGCTATGTCCCCCATCCCGGCGGAGCTCTCGCGAACGTTGCGGTCGCCGTCGCCAGGGCGGGTGTGTCAGTCGCTCTGGTCGGCGGGGTAGGCGACGACCGCTGGGGTAGCTGGCTCGGTGAAACGCTGGAATCCGAGGGGGTGTCGACGAAATGGCTCGCCCGGCTCGAGCGGGCTGAAACTCCGGTCGCCGTGGTCGAGTTCGGGCCTGACAACGAACCCTCGTTTCGTGTTTACGGGGAGCAGATCGGCCCGACCATGGCGGCTACGTCGGGTTTTCTCCACGAGGCCGTGACCGGATCGAGTGCGCTCATCGTCGGATCGAACACGATGGTCGGCGAAACCGAACGCGAAGTCACGCGCAGGGCAATCGAACTTGCGCGGGACCGGGGACGGCCGGTTTTGCTGGACCCGAACTACCGGCCGAATCGCTGGGCCAAGGTCGAAACCGCGATCGAGTTCTGCCGGGAACTGACCGGCGTCTCCGATGTGATCAAACTGAACCGGACCGAGGCGGAACTGATCACCGGCAACAGCGACCTGCTGACCGCCGCGAGGGACCTGGTCACCCTTGGTCCCGCTCTCGCCGTGGTTACCGACGGGACGGGAACCGTGTTTACCGCCGGGGCGATAGAGGAAGTCCACCATCCGGAGCAGGTCCCAACGGTGAGTCCGCTGGGTGCGGGTGATGCCTTCATGGGTGGCCTCGCCGCCGGGCTGGCCCGCCGCGGCTGGGATCTGGAACTGGTCGGTGAAGTCCTGCCGGAAGCTGTCGGTTCAGCCGCTGCCGCAGTTCGCGGCTGGGGAGCACAGTAGGTGCGGTGAGCAACTGGAAGGCGAAAGTCAGTCGTGCTGACTGGAAACGCCCGTCCCGGGCCCGCGTGAAGCGGGTGCGTGACCGGTTGCGCGAGATGTACGGCCGTCCTGTGAATCTGCCGCATCGTCAGCCTGTGGACGAACTGGTCCGGACAATTCTTTCCCAGGCGACCAGTGATTCCAACCGGGACCGGGCTTTCGCCGGGCTGAAAGCCCGCTTCGATGACTGGGAGTCGGTCCGGGATGCCCCGGAAGAAGCGGTTGAGGCGGCGATCAGGCCCGGCGGACTCAGCCGTCAGAAGGCCCCCCGGATCCAGGCGGTCCTGAAGGAGATCGAAAACCTCGACCTTGGCTGGCTCGAGCATGCCGACCGGGTGGAGGCAATGGAGTTTCTGACCGGTCTGCCCGGCGTCGGGCGGAAGACAGCGGCCTGCGTCCAGGTATTCACCTGGAACCGGCCCGAGATCCCGGTAGATGTTCATGTCTTCAGGATCGGTGGCAGACTTGGACTTTTTCGGCCGAACGCTTCATTCGACGAAGCCCACGACGAGGTTCTGGCCCTCGTTGATCCGGAGGATTCGTACGAGTTCCATATGAACCTGATCCGCCACGGACGTACTCTCTGCCGCCCGAATCCGGTCTGTGGGAAATGTTCCCTGATGCGGATGTGTCCCTATGGGCGCGGCCCCGGGTCGGGCCGGTAGAACGCGGAACCGGGTCCTACGGGTAATATTCCCGTCCGTCCGGCACTTACCCAGATTTGCGCCGGTTTCACATGAACAAGAAGACTTTCGTCATATTCGGTCTCGTCCTCGCGCTACTCGTCGTCGTGATCCCGTATTGGGCTTTCGAACGCGATGGTGACGTAGCCAACAATCGCGGTATTTCTTCCGAGAGCACACCCGGCAAGGAGCTGTTCCAGACCAACTGCGGGAACTGCCATGCGCTGTATGCCGCAGGTACAGACGGGGACTTCGGACCGAATCTGGATCAGAAGCTGGCCCCGGCCGGCCCGGCTGCCGACAAGGCCGCGATCGATGGCATCCACACCCAGGTCATGACTGCGCTTGAAGAAGGCGCAGACGACCCCAACGTTCCTGGCCGCATGCCGCCTGGAATCGTGACCGGAACGGTTGCTGAAGAGATCGCCGATTTCGTCGCCCAGAACGCCGGCAAGGGCTGATCCGCACCTCCCGGCCATTTGCCGGGTTTATTCTCCTGGAATAGCGATCGGGGATCCGCAGTAGACGCGTTGCCGCGTCTTGCCCCGATTGAAAAAGGAGAGAACCTGATGCAGACCACTTCCATCGGCCACCGGGCCCGGAACCGACAGGGCCGACTGTTGATCGCCCTGGCATTCGCGTTGATCGGCGCATTGGCCATGACTTCGATGCTGGCCGTTTCGGCTGACGCAAAGAGCAAGAAGCACAAGAAGAACCAGAACACCGCCAAGGTGATGACCCGGAATCTTTACCTGGGTGCCGACCTCGGCCCGGCCATCGCGGCTACAGGACCGGGTGACTTCATCAGCAAGAACGGCCAGATCCTGCGTGACGTCGACACAAACAATTTCCCGGTTCGCGCCCGCGGACTTGCGGATGAGATCAAGTCGGTCAGCCCCGACCTGGTCGGCCTGCAGGAAGTCGCCCTCTGGCGTACCGGGCCGGCGGACCTCAACCCGCCGCTGACCGGCAACTACACGGCTTCCACTGTTCATATGGACTTTCTCAATGAGCTGCTAAGCCAGATCAACAAGGGCAAGAAGCGCTACCGGGTGGTCAATGTCCAGAATGAGTTCGACTTCGAGGCACCCGCCGATTACGACAACAACCCGGCTACCGGTGCTGCCACCCTGGGTGGCGAGATCAACGGTCGGCTGACCATGCGGGATGTGATCCTGGCGAAGGTCAGTGCGGGAGTGAAGACGAAGAACCTCAAGGCAGCCAACTATTCGACGATCTACAAGCCGGTCATTTCTGGCATTCCGGTCAATGTCCAGCGTGGTTGGCTTTCGGCCGATGTCAAGGTCCGCAAGGGTAAGTGGTTTCGCTTCGTCAACACTCATTTCGAGGCGTTCGGCGAGCCGACGATCCGTGAAGCCCAGGCGAAGGAACTGATCGCACCGGGCGGACCGCTTCGCAGCGGCAGCATGCCGGCAGTTCTGGTCGGAGATCTGAATTCGGATGACGACACTGTCTCCGGGGACGATCCCCTGGCCTACAACGCCCTCAAGCAGGGTGGCCTGGTTGATCGTGGCACGCAGAAGCCGATGAGCTGCTGCGTCAAGTCGAGCATCCTCACCGCCGACCAGGGTTCGGTGAAGGACTTCGACCACTACATCGATCACATCATGACCAACCGGCCCAAGGCCGTGAAGACCATGAAGGCTGGAGTGACAGGCCGCAAGGCAGTCAACGGCTACTGGAACTCCGACCACGCGGGGGTCTGGTCCGAGCTTAAGATGCCCTAGAGGCAGGCCATAATTCTGTCGTCGGCAAAATGAAGATTGCCGGCGAATTGCCTCCGGGGGCGTTTGCTATTCGAAAGCGGGTAGCAAACGCCCCCGGTTTGGTTCCGGACGACATGCGACGCGCATGGCAAGTGGAAATCCCTGCAAATCTCGTATGAATTGACGTAAAGCAACAAATCTGACATACTCTCACTTAGATTTTCAACTTTGGCCGCACCCTCATGCGGCTGCGAGATACCCAAACAGGAGAAACAAAGTGGGAAAGACGATAGGAATCGACCTCGGCACGACCAACTCGTGCGTTGCAATCCTCGAAGGCGGCGAGCCGACCGTTCTCGAGAATTCCGAGGGCGGGCGTACCACTCCTTCCGTGGTCGCCTTCAACGACAAGGATGAACGGCTGGTCGGCACCGTAGCCAAGCGCCAGGCCGTGATGAACCCGGAGAACACGATCTTCTCGATCAAGCGCTTCATGGGCCGTAAGGAAGCCGAAGTCAAGGAAGAGGAGACGATGATTCCGTACAAGGTCGAAGCCGGCCCGAACGGAGATGTCCGCGTCGACGTGCGCGGCAAGCAGTACTCACCACCGGAGATCAGCGCGATGATCCTCGGCAAGCTCAGGGCCGACGCCGAAGCGAAGCTGGGCGAAACGGTCGACTCGGCAGTGATCACGGTGCCTGCGTACTTCAACGACGACCAGCGTCAGGCGACCAAGGACGCCGGCAAGATCGCCGGGCTGGACGTAAAGCGCATCATCAACGAACCGACGGCGGCTTCACTGGCCTACGGCCTCGACAAGGAAGACGATGATCAGACGATCCTCGTTTTCGACCTCGGCGGTGGCACCTTCGATGTGTCCGTGCTCGAGATCGGCGACGGCGTCTTCGACGTGAAGTCAACCGCCGGGGACAACCACCTCGGTGGCGACAACTTCGACAAAGCGATCGTTGACTGGCTGGTCGCCGAATTCAAGAAGGACCAGGGTGTTGACCTCGGTGCCGACAAGAACTCGCTTCAGCGGCTCTACGAAGCCGCCGAGAAGGCGAAGATAGAACTGTCCTCCGCGCAGGAGACGCAGATCAACATCCCGTTCATCACCGCGGTTGAAGGCCAGCCGAAGCATCTCGACATCAAGCTGACCCGCTCGAAGCTCAACGAGCTCACTTCGGAACTTCTCGACCGGGTGGTCGGGCCGGTCAAGCAGGCGCTCAGTGACGCTGATTCGACAGTCGACCACGTCGTCCTTGTCGGCGGCATGACCCGCATGCCTGCCGTGCGCGAAAAAGTCACCGAACTGACCGGTAAGGAGCCGCACCAGGGCGTGAACCCGGACGAGGCCGTCGCGGTCGGCGCCGCTATCCAGGCCGGTGTGCTCGCCGGCGATGTCAAGGACGTCCTGCTGCTGGATGTCACGCCGCTCACCCTCGGCATCGAGACCAAGGGCGGGGTGATGACCAAGCTGATCGAACGCAACACGACCATCCCGAGCCGCAAGTCCGAGACTTTCTCGACCGCCGAGGACAACCAGCCGTCGGTCGAGATCCACGTGCTCCAGGGCGAGCGAGAGATGGCTGCTTACAACAAGAGCCTCGGCAAGTTCCAGCTGACCGGTATCCCGCCGGCGCCCCGCGGCATGCCGCAGATCGAGGTCACATTCGACATTGACGCCAACGGCATCATCAACGTGACCGCCAAGGACCTCGGCACCGGCACCGAACAGAAGATCGAGATCAAGTCCGGCTCCGGACTCTCGGACGAGGAGATCAACAACATGGTCTCCGATGCCGAGGCCCACGCCGACGATGACCGCAAGCAGCGCGAGCTGGCTGAAGCGAGGAACATCGGCGAGAACGCCGCCTACACCTCGGAGAAGCAGGTCGCGGAGCTCGGCGACAAGATCGACGGTGCCTCAAAGACCGAGATCGAAGACAAGATCGCGACGCTGAGAGGCGTGCTGGAATCGGAAGACGCCGAAGACATCAAGGCGAAGACCGAAGAGCTGCAGGCGGCCTTCCACAAGGTGTCCGAGCAGGTCTACCAGGCAGCCCAGGCAGAGGCCCAGGCTGCCGGTGCCGAAGACGCCGCGTCCGGCGGTGAGCCTTCCCCGGATGACGAGGAAGTGATTGACGCCGAAGTGGTTGACGAGGACGAAAGCAAGTGAGCCCGGGGCCGGAAGAGCGGGCGGTCCAGCCCGAAGCCGAAGAGGTAGTTGACGCCGAAGTGGTGTCGGAGCCCGAACCCGAAGGGGCGGCGGAAGCCGCCCCGGAGGGGTCTTCCGGGGAACCGGTCTCTGAAGCCCGAGTTGCCGACGAGGCGGCCGGGGCCAGCGTCGAACAGGACCTGAACGCCCTGATCGAGGAGGCCCGGACCCAGCGGGACGAGTATCTCCAGCTCGCCCAGCGGACCAAGGCGGACTTCGACAACTACCGCAAGCGGATGGCAGCCGAAAGCCAGGCCCGGGTCGAGCGCGGACGGATCGAAGTTGCCTCGGGACTGATCGAGGCGGTGGATAACCTCGAACGGGTTCTCGATGCCGCGGGCATCAGCGAGGACGCAGCCCTTGAGGGGGAGATTCCCGCCGAGGCCCCGGTCACGACCCAGGGCGTGATCGTCAGCTACCGGGACTTGAATTCGGTGTTGAAGAAGGCGGGGGTCGAGGCTTTCGACTCGAAAGGCCAGGTTTTCGACCCGAACCTTCACGAGGCGCTTCAGGCCCTTCCGGCCGAGGGCGTTCAGTCGGGCGTCGTTATCGAAGAGATGCAGAAGGGCTACCGGGCCGGGGAGAGCGTGATCCGCCACGCCCGGGTCGTGGTCAGTCAGTGACAGATTTCAAGCAGACCCCGAAGCAACCGGGGAGGTGAGATGAAATGGCGAAGGATTTTTACGACGTACTTGGTGTCAGCAAGAAGGCATCGCAGGAAGAGATAAAGAAGGCCCACCGCAAGCTGGTGCGGCAATACCACCCGGACCGCAATCCGGATGACAAAGCTGCCGAGGACAGGTTCAAGGAGGTCCAGGCGGCCTATGACGTGCTCGGCGACGAGGAAAAGCGCAAGGAATACGACTCCGGCGGCGGCATGTTCGGCGGCTTTGGCCAGGGCCGTAGCCCGTTTGGCCAGGGCGGCGCCCAGGGCAATCCTTTTGGCCAGGGCACTCCGGGCGGTTTCGGTGACATCTTCTCCACCATCTTCAATCGCGGTGGCGGCGACGCCGCCGGGCCCCAGCGCGGCCGAGACCTCGAAACCGACACGCGGATCTCTTTCGACGATGCGATGTCCGGGACCCAACTCACGGTCACGATCCCGAAGTCGGAACGCTGCCCGACCTGTTCCGGTTCCGGTGCCGAACCGGGCACCAGCCCGGAAACCTGCCCCCGTTGCGGGGGTCGCGGTGTCGAAGCCCAGGGCCAGGGCTTCTTCTCGATCAGCCAGCCCTGCCCACAGTGCCAGGGTACCGGGCAGATCATCCCCAACCCCTGCCACACTTGCGGCGGATCGGGCCTGACTCATCAGACCAAGCGCTATAAAGTGAACATCCCGGCCGGAGTCAAGGACGGCACCCGGATCCGGGTTGCCGGCAAGGGAGAAGCCGGAGTTCGCGGCGCCCCTTCGGGGGATCTTTTCGTGACTATCCAGGTCGCCCCCTCCCCGGTCTTCAAGCGGCTCGATGACGGCAATCTCGAGGCCGAGGTACCGATTTCCGTCACCGAGGCGATGCGCGGGGGGACGATCGAGGTACCGACCCTGTCCGGAACCAAGCGGATCCGGGTCCAGGCTGGCACCGGTAACGGTGCGATCCAGAGGCTGCGTGGCGAAGGCCCGCCGCAGGCCGGCGGCAAGAACCGTGGCGACATCCGGTACCGCTTGAATGTGGTGATACCCAAAGACCTCACAGACGATCAGCGCCGGGCCGTCGACCAACTGGCCGAGTCGATGAACGGCGAGGACCCGCGGGCCGAGCTGCTCCGCCGGGCCAAGGTGAAATCAGGCTCCTGATGCCCGACCAACGCGGCAGAAGGGTGGAGCGAAGCCGGGTCGAGGTAACCGTCGACGAGGACCGTGGCGTCTTCATGATCTCGGTGGCCGCGGAGCTGGCGGACATGCATCCCCAGACCCTGAGGATCTACGAAGCCCGCGGATTGATCACGCCGAAACGCTCGCCCAAGAACACCCGGCTTTACTCGCAGCGTGATGTGGAACGCCTGAAGCGGATCCAGCAGATGACCAACGACGAAGGCCTCAACCTGGCCGGCGTCGAGACGGTCCTCGAAATGGAGTCCAGGGTCGAACAGATGCGGGCCGAGCTGGAAGCGATGCGTCAGCGCACCCGAGAACTGGAGACCCAGCTGACCGAGGAGATGGCCCGGGTCCACGAACGCCTCCACACAGAGATCGTCCCCTACGGCGCGTACGAACCCGACCCGCCGGTCGAGATCCCGGTCCGCCGCTCTACCGACTAGACGCTCCTCTTCCAGCTTGGGAGCCCTTGCTGTAAGGCCCAGGCATCAGTTGTCTTGGCCTGGTCTCACTGGGAGTAGACCGGTGTGAAGCGCAATGGCGGGTACGAGATGAGCAGCATGATGCTTAGGGGTTTGCTGGCTGGTGTTGGTCCTGACCGGTGTGCTGGCGATGGCGGGATCGGCGCAGGCCACGGGCAGCCGTGACCTGCGCAACCAGGCGAACGTGACCATCTCAGGAGCCTTGGCGGATGACCGTTGCGGGTATTCGGTGGCCGGAGCGGGCGACGTGAACGGCGACGGACGAGCCGACCTGATCGTCGGCACCGATATCGCCAACAATGCCCGGCCCGGTTCGGGGTCCTCCTGGATCGTTTCCTCGAGGTTCCTGCCGGCGATCGCCTACAAGGAAACCCTGCTCGTCAGCCAGGGACAGCCTTTCTCGGCTTTGCCGAAGACCCTCAAGGCGACCGGCCCGAGGACGGTGACCGCAGCCCCGGCCCTACCGGCCGGGCTTGATCTGGATCCGACCACCGGCGTGATCAGCGGCATTCCGACCACTCCGGGAATCAGCAGCCACCGGATCACCCTGACCGACTCGCTCGGCATCACGAGCACCGGGGTCACGATCGGCGTGGTCAACGCGGTCGGTCCGACGGGTCCGACCGGGATCGGCACCACGGGCGATACCGGCCCCAGTGGTCCGAGTGGTATGACCGGCCCTTCGGGTCCGACCGGACCCAGCGGTCCAAGTGGCCCGACCGGTCCGCTGGGACCCACGGGGGCTACCGGGCCAACCGGCTCATCGGGACAGAACTCTCATCCCGCCGAGGGAGCCAAGGTCACCTGCAAGGCCAAGGCCGAGAAAGCCAAACGCAAGGTCACCTGCAAGGTGAAGCTGACCAAACCGGTCAATGCCAACTTGGTCTGGAAACTGGTTCGGAACGGCAAAGCGGCCCGCAAGGGCAAGACCCGGGCCAAAGCCGGCAAGGCCACGATCAGGATCCCCCGCGCCGGGAAACTCAAGAAGGGCAGCTACACCCTGAAGATCACCGGCCGGGCCAGCGGGGTGAAGATCCGGCTCAAGTAGTCGTCCCGACAGGACCCGGAGTGGCCAGGGCCAATCGAAATGGCAGTTTGGGACCATAGCGACCCGCTTCTGCCATTTCGATTCTCCACGGCTCGGGCCGGGCGGCTTCCAATCCCGTTTCGGAAAGCCAGGTTGAAGGCTGGAGCGCCACATGGCCGTTTCTTTACTCTCAATGTCTTTCAGGAGCCAAAGTGGACCTGAAGCAAGGCCTGTCCTATACCTAAGCGGGAATGACTTAGATTTCTTGACAATCTGTTGTTGAATGCGTACAATTCGTGGCGTGCAACCAGACAGATTTACTGTGAAATCCCAGGAGGCGATCCAGACCGCGCAGCGTCTGGCTGCCGCGTCCAGAAACCCCGAAATAGTCCCGGCCCACCTGCTCGTAGCGCTGCTCGAACAGGAAGACGGGCTGGTACCCGCCGTGCTGAACAAGCTCGGTGCCGACCTTCCGTCCACCAAGAGCCGTGCGCGGTCGGCCCTGGCCGACCTGCCCACCCTGGGTGAGGGTGCCCAACAGCAATCTTTGGATCCGCGGCCTTCCTCCGCCCTTACCGACGTGCTGCGCCGCTCGGAGGGCGAAATGGCCCAGATGGGCGACGAGTATGTCTCGACCGAGCACATGCTGCTCGCGATCAGTGATTTGAAATCGCCGCTGGCCGATCTGCTCCCTGATCGGGCATCGTTGGCCAAGGCAATCAGTGAGGTCCGTGGACCCCACAAGGTCACCTCCCCCAACCCCGAGGATCAGGTCCAGGCACTTGAGAAATTCGGCCGCGATCTGACCGCGGATGCGGTGTCCGGCAAGCTCGATCCGGTGATCGGCCGGGATGAGGAAGTCCGCCGGGTGATCCAGGTGCTTTCCCGCCGGACCAAGAACAACCCGGTCCTGATCGGAGAGCCCGGGGTCGGCAAGACCGCGATCGTCGAGGGCCTCGCCCAGCGCATCGTCTCCGGCGACGTGCCGGAGAGTCTCGTCGATCGCCGCGTCATCGCGCTCGACATCGGTGCCTTGCTCGCAGGCTCCAAATATCGCGGCGAATTCGAGGAACGGCTCAAGGCCGTTCTGACCGAGGTCCAGGATGCGGAAGGCCAGATCGTGCTCTTCCTCGACGAGCTCCACACGATCGTCGGGGCCGGCGCCGCGGAAGGCGCAGTTGATGCCGCGAACCTGCTGAAGCCAATGCTGGCCCGTGGCGAGCTGCGCGCGGTCGGTGCGACCACCCTCGACGAGTACCGCCAGCACATCGAAAAAGATGCTGCCCTTGAGCGGCGCTTCCAGCCCGTCCTCGTGGGCGAGCCCGATGTGCCCGACACGATCGCGATCCTGCGCGGACTGAAGGAACGCTACGAGGTCCACCATGGCGTGCGGATCGCCGACTCGGCGATCATCGCCGCCGCGACGCTTTCCGAGCGCTACATCGCCGACCGCTTCCTGCCCGACAAAGCGATCGACCTGATCGACGAGTCGGCCTCACGGCTGAAGATCGAGATCGATTCGATGCCAACCGAAATCGACGAGGTCGAGAGGCGGATCCAGCAGCTCGAAATCGAGCGGGAAGCCCTCAAGGCGGAAACCGACGAAGCCTCGCGCGGACGCCTCGGCACGCTGGAGGAAGAGCTGGCGGAACTCAACGAGAAGTCGAGTGCGATGAAGGCCCGCTGGCAGACCGAGAAAGGCCTGATCGAGCAGATCAAGGAAGCCAAGGCCAGGCACGAGGAGGCCAGCCGCGAAGCCGAAATGGCCGAAAGGGATGCCGACCTGGAACGGGCGGCGAGATTGCGCTACTCCGAGATCCCCGAACTTGAAAAGCAGGTCGCCGATGCCGAGACCCGCCTGACCGAACTGCAGGCCGAGGGCGGCACCATGCTGACCGAAGAAGTGACCGAAGCCGATGTGGCCGAGGTGGTCGCCAAATGGACCGGTATCCCGGTCACCCGCCTGATGGAAGGCGAGGTCGAGAAGCTGGTCCACATGGAGGAGCGCCTCCACGACCGGGTGATCGGCCAGGACGAAGCAGTCTCAGCGGTCGCTAACGCGCTTCGCCGCTCAAGGGCCGGACTCTCCGACCCGGACCGGCCGATCGGCTCCTTCCTCTTCCTCGGACCGACCGGTGTCGGCAAGACCGAGCTGGCCAAGTCGCTGGCCGAGTTCATGTTCGACACCGACCAGGCGATCGTGCGGCTCGACATGTCCGAATACATGGAGAAGCACACCGTCGCAAGGCTGATC
>JAGQUU010000160.1 GCA_020438345.1 Solirubrobacterales bacterium
AGTCACCAGCTTCCCTGAAGCAGCTATCCCTGCCCGCGGTCATTCCGAGCATCACCGCATTTACGTTGGATTTCATCGCACCCAGCCAGGTCTCACCGGCCGAGCCTTCCGGGCCAAGCGTGTCCCCGTACAGGGAGTGATCAGTGCTCGCGCCGGTGTCTTTGGCAACCGCTTCAGCCAGAGCAGGGGAGACCGAACTCTCGGGAAAGACCGCCTTCACTTTCTCGCGGCGGATCGTTTCCTCCAGCTCGGCCAGATCACCCGCCGACGGCTGGGCCTCCGTCGTCATCGCGGGAATCACCGTGCCGACCGATTCGATCCCGAAACGGCCTGTGAAATACCCGAAGGCATCGTGGTCAGTGACGATCTTTCGCTGTCTCGCCGGGACGCGGTGAAGGCAGGTTTCGGTCCGGTCAGTGAAGTTTCGAATCTGATTGCCGAAGCGGCGGGCGCGACCTCTGTAGAAGTCGGCCTCGGGCGGATTCGCTTCAGAAAGCGCGGTTTCGATTCTCGCTGTGGCGAAGCGGACATTGACCGGATCCATCCACCAGTGGGGGTCGAACTCTTCACCTTCATCGCCTGGTTCGTGCTCATGCCCCTGCTCTTGTCCGTCTTCCTGACCGTGCTCATGTTCCGACCCGTGCCCGTAGAGGCGGGCCGGCAGGTCATCGGAAAGATCGATGACCCTGGCGTCGCTGCCGCTGTCGGTGATCAGATCATCGGTCCACTCATCGAGATGACCACCGCTGCGGAAGATGATTTCTGCGTTGGCTACGGCCTCGACGTCGGACGGCCGGGGTTCGTATTCATGCGGATCCGTGTTCGGTTTGAGGATTGTCGTCAGGCTGACCTGGTCGCCCCCTGTCTCCTGGACCAGATCCCCGATCTGGGTGGTGGTCGCAACCACGCTCGGGCCTTCACCGTTCGATCCCTGGCTGCCGCATCCGGTTCCGATTCCGGCGAGGACGACAACCGCCGCGGCAGCGGCGAGAGCCAGCGGTCTGCCCCGGCGGATAAGAATCCGCCCGGCGAGTGTGAGAAGGAAGACCGCCCCGGCGGTCACGGCGATAGTCGCGCCGGGGGGTGCGTTGACCTTGACCGAGAGCCAGAGACCAAGGGTGCCTTCCAGGGCCGCGAGCAGGACCGCAGAGAGTTGGAGCGAGCGGAGCCGGTTTGTGAAGAGTCTTGCGGTCGCTGCTGGTACGACGATCATGGTGGAGACCAGCAGCGCACCCACCGCCCCGAGCGTCGCAACGACAGTTATGGCGACTACGGTGAGAAGCGCGGCGTCATAGGGCGCAGGCCCGGGTTTCCGGTTTGAGGAGGTGCCTTGGTCGAATCCCCTGGCCAGCCAATGATGGCCCATCAGAAGGGATGCCCCTGCGGCAAGCACCGCTGCTCCGGCCGCGACCATCAGGTCGGTGGAGTTGATCGCCAGAAGCGACCCGAAAAGCAGTGTGTCCACGCTGGCGCTGGAATTGAAGACGTCGCTGGCCAGGATCACCCCTCCGGCCAGGCAGGCGGCCAGGGCAAGTGCCGTGACGCTGTCGGCACCAATGCGGCGCGAGCGTCCGATGAGAACCGCCAAAAGGGTGAATGCGCCGGCAGCGCCAAGCGCGCCGACTACAGCCGCGAAGCCAAGTCCATTTGCCAGCACGAGACCGGGGAAAGTAGCGGTACCGACGGCATGCGAATGAAAAGAGAGGCCACGCAGGACTACCCACGAACCGATCAGTCCGCATGGTATGGCGAGCAACAGTATTTCGATCAGTCCGCGCTGCACGAACGGCAGCGAAAATGTCTCAAACAATTCCGGTCTCCATTTGGTTCCGGACCGGAAGTTAGCAGAGAATGAGAATCGTTCTCATATTCCCTTTTGTGAAAATCAAGGGCGGAAGGGAACCCTCCCGCCCGGCTGGGTTCTGATCAGCTGTAGCGGTCCCAGGCGTTCAGGTACGGCATCGGGTCGAGGAAAGTCCCGCCCTGATACCAGCCCGGGGCGGACCAGACCTCGAAATGAAGGTGACAGGCAGTGCTCCGGCCGGTCGTCCCAACACTTCCAATCCGCTGGCCGGTCTTCACTCTTGCCCCTACCTTGAGCGGCGAGCGGACCGGCATGTGCATGTAAACGTGGCTCTTGCCGCCGCCCCCCTTGATGTTGATCACGAGGTAGTTGCCGGCTCCGCCAGCCTGGTAGTCGTTGTAGTAGACGGTTCCGGCCCGGGCTGCGACGAGCGGCTTTCCACAGGGTGCGAGGACATCGGCTCCCTGATGGCCGCGACCGGCGCCAACGCCATCACCGTAGGAATGAGCTGCGCGGAGCGGGAAAATGTATCCGTACATGCGGAAGCTGAAGGGATCAGCTGTTCGCCGTGATTTCGATGCCCGGGCGATACGACGGACCCTCTTGAGACGCTTCGAAAGGGTGGCCGCGGTGCCATCTCCGCCGCGGACAACGAAACGATACGAGCCGTTCGGTGCGGTCTTGCCACCGGTGACAAGACCGTTCCAGCCGACCCGTTGAGTTGAACCAGTCGGGATTTCGTTGAGGAAACGGCTGCGAACCACGTCACCCGCCGAGTTCACCACATCCACCCTGAGGCTCGTGGTCGCGCCCGGGCCATTGACCACGAAGTCCAGGGTCGGACGCTGAAGTCCGAACTGGTAGGCCCTGGTCGGGGTTGTCGTGGCGTCGGTGATGGTCAGCGCACCGCCCTTCGAAAGAACCTGTGCCCCGATCGCAATGACCTGTGCGGAGGGTTCAGAGACGCTTCCGATGGAACCGATCACTCGCAGCCGGCCGCTTGCGGCTCCCTCGGGCACCGTCGCCACTACTCTCGTCGCGGTGACCTGGCCGGGTTCAACCCGGATGTTCTTGCCGGCTCCGCGAAAGGCGACGGCCTTGACCGTGTCCATCGAAGTCCCGGTGATCTGGACCGTGCCGCCGATCGAAGAGGTACGCATCGTGCTGCAGCCGGTCAGGCAGATCACATCGGAGATTTCCGGAGCTTCCGGGACCAGCAGACCGCCACCGCCCGCAGGGGCTGTCGCGGCGCTCGCAGGGGTTGAAATCGAGCCCGCGGCAAAAGCAATAAGGCAGGCGAAGGACGCCACGAATGCGGCGAGCGAGAGGGGCTTTGATCGTCTCGGCTTCAATCTCTTTCCTGGCGCCTGCGGAGTTAGCTGGCGGGCTCGCGCTGAAAGAGTCGCGCTACAAAGCAATAAATGCCTTCGATTCGCCCCTTGGGGAAAAGTCTCCCCATTTGGTTCCTCCGCCCTTTCCCATGGATGGGAAGGGTTCGGCTATAGCTCGGGTGAGTATAAGCATTCATCAAGACATCGCGTGTGACCAGGCTCCGGAGCTATCGCCGGGTCCTCTCCATGTCAGGACTCACCCGGCTGCCTATTCCCCTATGATGCCGTGTCCGCGTGTCGGCTTCCGCCGGAAGTCTCACGCCCCTTTGCCATGAAGACTCACGTAGCCACACCCGCCAATCGCCAGAGAGACTGGTACATCGTAGACGCCGAAGGCCAGACTCTCGGTCGTCTCGCGACCCAGCTCGCAGATACGCTGCGCGGCAAGCGCAAGCCCGACTACACGCCGCATATCGATACGGGTGATTTCGTGGTGGTGATAAACGCCGAGAAGATCAAGGTCACCGGCGACAAGCTGAACCAGAAGACTTACTGGCGACACAGTGGCTACCCGGGTGGCATCAAGTCCCGCACCCTGGCCGAAATGCTCGAGAAGCAGCCGGAAGAAGTGATTCGCAAGGCGGTCAAGGGAATGATGCCTCGCAACAAGCTTTCGCGGCAGCAGCTCCTGAAGCTGAAGGTTCATGCCGGACCCGAGCACACCCATCAGGCACAGCAGCCAAAGCCCTTGGAAATCCAGAACTGAACTGACTGAACTTGAGCGAAGAAGAAAACACCGAAGACGTGACCCCCGAAGAAACCCCCGAAGCTGCCGTCGAAGAAAGTCCGGCAGCCGAGGAAACGGTTGAGGAGATTCCTGCCGCGGAGGCCTCCGAGGCCAGCGCAGGTGAAGAGCTTGTCGAGGGTGAAGTCGAAGGTGCCGAGGGCTCCGGTGAGGTAGAGGTCGAGGAAGCAGCCACGGAGGCCGCTGAAGCGATCGTCGCCAGGGAAGAGAAGAAGCCGCAGTCAGACCTGCCATCAGGTGCCGATCTCGAACCGCTGGTTGAGCCCGAACCTGAGGTCGAGCTGAGCGCCGAGGAACTTGCCGCCCGCGAAGCCGAAGAGGAAGAGCGTGCTGCCCGCGAGGCCGCGGAGGCCGACCAGGATGACGACGCCCCGGTTGCCAGGCCGGCTCCGGTCGCGCTCGCCAAAGACTCCCGTTTTATCGCGACCGGCAAGCGCAAGCGGTCAGTCGCCCGTGTGATCGTTCTGCCAGGTGACGGCGCAATCACCATCAACGATCGCGAGATCGACGAATACTTTCCCCGTGCCCGCCACCGCACGATCGTGAACTCTCCGCTGGTCGCCACCGGCTACGAGTCGAATGTGAACATCAAGATTCGCGTTCACGGCGGCGGTATTTCCGGTCAGGCCGGAGCGGTTCGCCACGGCATTGCCCGGGCGCTTACAGAGGTCGACCCCGAGCTTCGCGCCGAACTGAAGCGCCGCGGGTTCCTGACTCGTGATGCGCGGGCCAAGGAACGTCGCAAGGCCGGTCTCAAGAAGGCCCGCAAGCGGCCGCAGTTCTCGAAGCGCTAGGGCCTCAAGCAGGCGTGTCGAATTCTGCCAGGACTCTTTTCGGTACCGACGGAGTCCGCGGACTGGTCGGCGAGAAGATCACGCCGGAGCTGGCTCTCTCGATCGGGAGGGCCGGCGCCGAATCGCTGCGGCGCGCGCATGGCGTCAGCCGCCCCAGGGTCCTGATCATCCGCGATACCCGCGAATCCGGGCCGATGCTGGAGGCAGGGCTGGCGGCCGGCTTCGCCGAGGCAGGAGCCGATGTGTATCTCGGTGGAATCCTGCCGACCCCGGCGGCCGCGCTGCTTTCCCGGCATCACGGATTCGATATGGCGGGGGTGGTTTCGGCTTCCCACAATCCGTTTCACGACAACGGGATCAAGCTTTTCGGCGGGGACGGAAACAAGCTGGACGATCAAACCGAGGCCGGTATCGAAGCCCTGATCCACGAACCGCCGGCGGCCGATCCTCTGCCGGGCCGGATCCGGGAGCTGAACGGAGGTGACCAGGACTACCTGCGGGCGCTGCAAAGCCACTTCCAGCTGGATCTCTCCGGGTTGAAGGTCGCCCTGGACTGCGCCAACGGATCCACCTTTCAAGTGGCCGGGGAGATTTTCAGCCGGCTTGGAGCAGAAGTGGAGCTGCTGGCGACGGAGCCCGACGGCCGCAACATCAACGATGGCTGCGGCTCGACATCACTGGACCTGATTTCCGGTCACATGGGCGCTTCCGACGCCACGATCGGATTTGCCTTCGATGGTGATGGTGACCGGGTGCTGGCGGTGGACGCCGAAGGCAATCCCTTCGATGGCGATGAGATGATCGCCCTGATCGCGGCCGCAAGAGCGGAAGCCGGGCAGCTCGGAGGTGGTGTTGCGGTGACCGTGATGAGCAACTACGGCTTCCACCAGGCAATGGAGGAGACCGGGGTGGAAGTCGAGGTGACCCAGGTCGGTGACCGATACGTGCTTGAGGCACTGAGAGACAGAAACTGGGTGCTGGGTGGGGAACAGTCCGGCCACATAATCTCGACCGACTACGCGCCTACTGGCGATGGAATCGCGGCCGCACTGATGCTGCTTGAGGCGCTTGCGGGCCGGGATCTCGGGCAGGCCCGGAACATGGTGAAGCTCCCCCAGATGCTGGTCAACGTGGAAGTTGCCGACCGCGAGGCTATCGCCGGTGCGAATGTTGTCTGGAGCGAAGTTGACCGGCTGAACGGCGAGCTCGAAGGTGAAGGTCGCGTGCTGATCAGGCCGTCAGGCACCGAACCGCTGGTCCGGGTGATGGCCGAGGCGCCGACCCCGGAACGGGCACAGGAGATCGTTGACTCCCTCGTCACCCTGGTCCGGCAGGAACTCGGCTGAGGCCGGAACCGGCCCGATCGAACGTCTCTGCGTGACGGCCGTCTCTTCGGCCGCGGGATCGCCCGGATAGGCTTTAGCGCCTATGTGCGGAATCATCGGATACGTCGGCGGTCGTCCCGCCGAAGAGATTCTCGTGGCCGGGCTGGAAAAGCTCGAGTACCGCGGCTACGACTCGGCCGGAGTGGCGATCCTCGTCCCGGGTGCCGGGGTAGAGAACGTTCGAGCGGTCGGGAATCTTGAAGGGCTGAAGAGCTCACTTGAAGCGAACGACCTTTCGGCCGCCGGGAAGCCGGATGAAAACGGGCGCTTCACCGGGATCGCACACACCCGCTGGGCCACCCACGGAAGGGTGACCGTAGAGAACGCCCATCCTCACACGGATGAGTCGGGCAAGGTTCAGATCGTTCTGAACGGCATCGTCGAGAACTATGTCCGCCTGAAGGAAGAACTTCAGCGGGAAGGGTTCGTTTTCACTTCCGAAACCGACGCCGAAGTAGTCGCTCACCTGATCAGCCGCTATTTCGATGGTGACCTGACCGAGGCGGTCCGCAAGGCATATGCCGACCTGCGGGGCCACTATTCGATCGTCGCCATGCACGCTGACTCTCCCGGGCTGCTTGTCGGAGCCCGCAAGGAGACCCCGTTGATCGTCGGAATTGGCGAAGGCGAGAACTTCATCGCCTCGGCGATTCCGGCCTTTCTCAATGAGACAAGGGTCGTGCTGGCGATCGACAACGGCGAAATCGTCACCGTCACCCCTGACGGTGTGACCGTCACCACGGCTGAAGGCGAACCGGTCGAACGATCCACCGAGGAAGTCCAGTGGGATGAAGAACAGGCGGAGAAAGCCGGTTACGACACCTACATGATGAAGGAGATCCACGAGCAGCCGGAGGCGATCGCGGAGACGATCCTCGACCGGCTTTCCGAGGACGACAGCGTTGATCTGTCCGACATTGGCTTTGGTGATGATGTGCTGCGAAAGGCCCGTCGGATCGTGATTGTCGCCTGCGGCACCAGTTACCACGCCGGTTTGGTCGGACGCTACGCAATCGAGCGCTGGGCCCGGGTACCGGTGGAGATGGACATCGCCTCCGAGTATCGCTACCGCGATCCGGTGATCGGTGAGAATGACCTGGTCATCGGAATAACCCAGTCGGGTGAGACCGCCGACACCCTGGCTGCGATGCGGCTCGCCCGGGACCGGGGGGCCAAGGTCCTTGCGATCACAAACATCATGGGCAGTCAGGCGACCCGCGATTCCGACGCGGTGCTTTTTACCCGGGCCGGTCTGGAGATAGGAGTAGCCGCGACCAAGACTTTCGTCGCGCAGGTGGCCGCCATGTATCTGGTCGCCCTGAGGCTGGCCGAACTCCGCGGCACCCTTGGTTTCGGCGAGGTCAGCCGTCTGATCAACGAATTGCGCGCGATTCCCGAGAAGATGGAAGCGACGATCGACTCGGAGTCTGAGCGGATGTTGGAGATTGCCAAACGGCACTACGACCAGAAGTTCTTCCTCTATCTGGGCCGGCATATCGGCCTGCCGGTCTGTCTGGAAGGCGCCCTGAAGTTGAAAGAGGTCTCTTACATCCCGACCGACGCGTACGCGGCCGGTGAAATGAAACACGGACCGATCGCGCTGCTCGACGAGTCCACGCCGGTCGTCTGCGTGGCCACCGACAGCCCGATTCTCGACAAGGTTCTTTCGAACATGGAGGAAGTCAAGGCACGCGGAGCGGATGTGATCGCCGTCGCAACCGAAGGCGATAGCAGGGTGTCAAAGGTGTCGGAAGAGACGATAGCTGTGCCTCGCACCGACTGGGTGCTGCAGCCCTTGCTGGCGATTCTGCCGCTGCAGCTCCTCGCATATCACGTGGCCCGGCTCAACGGTCTGAACGTGGACCAGCCCAGAAACCTGGCCAAGACTGTCACGGTCGAGTAGTCGCCGGGCCCACCACCAGCTTTCGGGATGGGGCGGATAAACCCGCTCTGGCACTGGATCTCGTCCGGATGAAGAAAGGTTCGCAATGTGTCCGCAATCAGTGGCGTTAGGATCCGGGCATGCCCAGTCAAATTAAGAAATATTCCCTGCCTGCCATCCTCGCCCTCGGTCTGGCCGCTTTAACGCTCAGCGCCTGCGGCGGTTCCTCCGACGACTCCGGTGCGAACGAACTCGCCAAGTATGTCCCGGCTGACGCACCGGTCTACGTGGAAGGCGCCGTGCAGCCCGACAGTGAAGTCGCCGCCAACGTTGATTCCATCACTGATCAGCTCGCCGGCATCAACCTCGGGGACTTGATTACGAGCAGCATCGAATCCGACAGTGAAGGCGACGTCGATTTCGACGCTGACATCAAGCCTTGGCTTGGTGAGAATGCCGGAGTCTTCGTTCAGTTCGACCCGGCCTCTTTCGCCTCCGGAACCGACGGGATTTCCGAGATGAGCGCGCTTGAAGACACTTCTGCGTACGACACGCCGGATGAGGAGACCTTCGGCCTGATCGTCCAGACCACTGATACTGACGCGGCGCAGAGTTTCATTGACAAGCAGGTCGAATCAGAAGGTGGTGCCACAGACGGCGAGTACGAGGGGTTCTCGTACAAGGTGGCCGATGATGACGGCGCAACCATCGGCATCGTTGACGACAACGTGGTCGTCGGTTCTTCGGAAGCCGAGTTCAAGGCCGCAGTCGACGCGTCGAAGGGTGACAACCTCGCCGGAACGGATGCATTCGGTGACCTTTCCGACAAGGTTTCCGATGGTGCCCTCGCCTCGGTCTTCACTTCGAACGATCCGTACGTGAACGCACTCAAGGACCAGGGCTTTGATCTCGAAGGCCTCTATTCGGCGCTCGGGATCGACCTCGAAGGCACAGGTACCGTGGTCAGCCTGGTTCCGGAAGAAAGCGAAATCTCGCTGAATGGCTACTCCAGCGTGAGTACCGACCTGACCAGTGGTGATCCGTCCTCGGTCATCGAGACGTTCCCGGCGGACGCGATCTTCGCGGCTGGTTCCGGTGATGTCGGCCCGAATGCGACCAAGATCATGAACGCCCTGAATGACGAAGGAATTCCCGGAGTGCTTGAACCCGGTCAGGTCGACAAGGCAGTCAATGAAGCCTCGGGCCAGATCGATATCAAGGGGATCGTCGAATCCCTTGAGACGGTCGCCTTCTTCGTCAGTGGCACGAACAGGAACAACCTCGGAGGCGCCCTCGTGGCAACCAGCTCCAACATCGAGCCGATCGAGAGTTCGCTGCGAGGTATCTCATCCCTGATCGGGCTTGCCAATGACGCCAGCGTCCGACCCCTGCCGGGTGGTGTAGCCGGTTTCCGGGTCTTTACTCCGGACCTCCCGGGCCGGCCGATCGTGGTTGGTGTGAAGGGTGACCGTATGGTGATCGGGGTCGGAATGCAGGCCTCGCTTACTGCCCTGACAGGTGGCGGCCAGACTCTCGCCAATTCGGATGCCTACAAGGCCGCCGATGCTTCGACCCCTGAGGACGGTCTCGACATGTTCGCCGACCCGGCCAACATCGCGAAGCTGGTTCTCTCGGAGGGGGCTGGTGACCCGGACGCGCGCGAGATCGCCAAGATCCTGGCCAGGTTCGAGTACATGGCGGCTGGTTCCAGCGACAGCGAAGGCAGCTTCGAGTTCAACCTGGGCCTCCGGAAGTAGAGGGCAGCCAGGAAGGGCCGGATGACCAGCGGGGTGGGGATGGACCTGATCGAAGTGGACCGTGTCGAACGGGCCCTCGATCGCCATCCCGGCCTCGCTGATCGTCTCTTCACCGAAGCTGAACTGAAGTATGCGGCGGCACGAGGTCGCCCGGGCCGCCATCTGGCGGCCCGTTTCGCTGCAAAGGAAGCTGTGGTCAAGGCACTGGCGCTCAAGCCCGGTTTCAGCTTCCGCGACATCGAAGTGGTGTCCGGAGACGGGGATCAGCCGGCCCCGACCGTGAGGCTGACAGGAGTTGCCCTGGAGGCAGCGATGAGCCGCGGGGTGGATGTGGAGATCAGCCTGACCCATGCCAGGGAAAGGGCTGGTGCGGGGGCTGTCGCCGCCCGC
>JAGQUU010000161.1 GCA_020438345.1 Solirubrobacterales bacterium
AGTCTCGGGATCGATCGAAGCGGGTCCGGTCGTGCCCTTGCAGCCGCCGAGCACATTTGCTGAAACCACAAAGAAGCGGTTGGTGTCAAGCGGCCGGCCGGGTCCGATGATGTTGTCCCACCACCCCGGACGGGCCGGGTCATCACCCTCGTGGAGACCTGCGGCGTGAGCGTCACCGGACAGCGCATGGCAGATGAACACCACGTTCGAGCGCTCGGCGTTCAGGTCACCGTACGTTTCATAGGCGACCTCGACCTCAGGCAGGATCGCACCGGAAGCGAGAGTCAGCGGGCGGTCGCCTTCGTGGACGACCACCCGCCTGGTCTCGGTGATACCGACGCTGCCCGATGCACTCTGGCGATCGGGCAGCGGAGGGATACGGGCGGACCCGTCAGGCACTAAGACGCCTTGGCGAGAGCCTGGTCGATGTCGGCGAGGATGTCCTCGATCGACTCGATACCGACCGAGAAACGGACCGTGTCGGCGGTCACGCCGGAGTCATCCAGTTCCTCGTCGTTGAGCTGCGAGTGAGTCGTCGTGGCCGGGTGGATCGCCAGGGATTTCGCATCACCAATGTTGGCAAGGTGGGAGAAAAGCTCGAGCGAGTCGATGAACTTTCGGCCCGCGTCGCGTCCACCCTGAATGCCGAAGGTGACCAGAGCGCCGTAGCCGCCGGTCAGGACCCGGCTGGCAACTTCGTGGTGACTGAATCCGGGCAGGCCCGGGTAGTTGACCCAGAGAACATTGTCGAGGCCGGAGAGATGCTCGGCCACGGCGAGTGCGTTCTCGCTGTGGCGCTCCATCCGGAGTGGCAGGGTTTCGACGCCCTGCAGCAGAAGGAATGCGTTGAATGGTGACAGCGCAGCACCCATGTTCCTCAAGAGCACGGTGCGGACCCGGCCGATGTAGGCAGCCGGACCGAGTGCATCCGCCCACACCACACCGTGGTAAGACGGGTCCGGCTGGGTGAGTCCGGGGAAACGCTCCGAATTGGCGACCCAGTCGAAGTTGCCCGAGTCGACGATCACACCGCCCAGCGTGGTGCCGTGGCCCCCGATGAATTTGGTCGCTGAATGAACCGCAATGTCGGCGCCGAGCTCGAAAATGTTCGTGAGGACCGGAGTCGCGACCGTGTTGTCGACGACAAGCGGAAGGCCTAGTCCGTGGGCTGCGTCCGCCCAGGCCCTGACATCCATCACATTGAGTCGCGGATTGCCGATTGTTTCGCCGAACACAAGGCGGGTCTTGTCGTCTACATGCTTCGACAGTTCCTCCGGCTTGTCCGGATCAACGAACCGCACCTCAATGCCGTATTGGGGGAGCGTGTGGGCGAAGAGGTTGTAGGTGCCACCGTAAAGAGTGGAGAGGGCGACGATGTTGTCGCCTGCACGGCAGACATTCAGAACCGAGTAGGTGACCGCAGCCTGACCGGAGGCAAGCGCCAGGGCGGCGACACCACCCTCGAGGGCGGCCAGCCGTTCCTCAAGAACGCTCCAGGTCGGATTCATGATCCGGGTGTAGATGTTGCCCGGCTCGGCCAGGGCAAAGAGGTCCTGTGCGTGCTGCGCGTCGTTGAACTCGTAGGAGACCGTCTGGTAGATCGGCACTGCCCGGGCGTTGGTGGTCGGGTCGGCTACCTGCCCCGCGTGAAGGGCGTTCGTTTCCGGTCCGTACTGCTTTGCTTCTTCGCTCATTGCGCTCCTGACTGGGTCACGTGGTCATCTGACGCTATCGGAAGAAATAGCCTAGTAAATCAGTCGAGAATGGGAAGTGCCCCGACCAGACCGTGCAGGGTCAGCGAAACGTTCCGGACCCTGCGTACTTCCGGTCACGCCGGAGTCATCGGTGAACGTTGACCTAGGATTCCAGTGAGCCGATCCAGCTCCGGGCTTCGAGCAGGTCTCCCTGGGTCAGGGCGTGGCCGGCCGACGGGTCGAAGCGAAACCGGACTTTCGCCCCGGCAGCCTTGAGCGCCTCGCTGAGCCCCTCGCTTTCGGTCGCCGGCACGAACTGGTCGTGCCCGCCGGAAACGACCAGCACCGGCTTTCCCGTCAAATCAAGATGCTCGGGTGCCGGATAGGGCAGCATCGGTTTGAGCAGGGCCGCACCGGCAAGAACTTCCGGCCGCCGGAAGAGCAGGCTGGCCGCGATGTTGGCGCCGTTTGAAAGCCCGAGCGCGACCAAGCCTCCCGGGTTGAAGTGGTACTCGGTGGCGGCACCAGAAACCCAATCAGCCAGTTCGTCGGTTCGGGCAAGCAGATCGGGAATGTCAAGCTGGCCGACCGCGAGCCGCCGGAAGAACCTGGGCATCCCGTTCTCGAGAACCTTGCCGCGCGGGCTGAGGAGGCCAGCACCTGGTGCGAGCTGATGGCCGAGCGAAATCAGGTCGTTCTCGTTGCCGCCGGTCCCGTGGAGCAGCAGCAGCGTCCGTTCCGGATCACCTGATTCGAAAACATGGACGAAATCCCCGGGAGCTTCGGGCATGCCCCAACTCTAGGAGAATCGCAACCCGGCTCAGCGCACCCAGCAATGGATCGAACTCTGGCCGCTCGTCGCAATCCGCCAGTCCGCCAGAAGCTGGCGGTTCACGGGAGGGCCGGGAGCCGTCGGTTCGGGGAAGGTTAAGGTCTGCTAAATCCCGCTTGAAGCAAAGATTTGCGTGGTATACGAAGGTATGGCCCGGAATCCCCGAACCAGACCTCCTCGACCGTGAGGTGCTTCGTGAAACCCGTCGCGTTGAGGGTGCTTTTCGCCGGACTTCTCGTTCTGGCTGCCCTTATGGTCATGGGTGAGTCACCACCGACCGGGGTGGCAGATCAGTTCCAGCCAAGTCTGGACACAGCCCGCAAGGACCGGGGAGAGCTGGCAAGAGACAATTGCCGTGCCCACGGGAAGCGGGTCAAGCCCCTGGTCTGCTTTTACGGCCGCAAGAACTCGAAGAAACGTGTGGTCCTCTTTGGTGACTCCCACGCGCTCCAGTGGGGTCCGGCACTGATCCCGCTCGCCAAGAAACGAGGCTGGAGCCTCGTCACTTTGTTGCGATCCGGCTGCCCGATCGCCAATGTCGCGGCCGAGTCGAAGTGTGCGAAATGGAGAGGCAAGGCGTTGCGGCGGATAGAGAAGCTGCGTCCCAATCACATCATCATCTCAACCTCGATCGGCAACCGCTACCGGCTGAAGCACCAGGGTCACAACCTCTCGCGAAAGGCCAGTGAAGGCCGGCTCAAGAACGGCATGGTGCGGACGATCCGCCGTCTGAAGAAGATCGACAGCCTGGTTCAAAACCGCACCGCGGTAACCCTGATCCGGGATCAGATCATGGCACCCTTCGTACCCGCCGAATGCCTGAAAAAGAACAAGGGCAAAACGGCGAAATGCACCTTTCGAAACAAGCGCAAGTTCGGGCCGGGCTTTGACTGGGCAGCCGCCAGGGAAGCCGGCATCGGACCGACCATCGACCCTGTCAAAGCACTCTGTGGTCGAAAATGGTGTTCCCCCACCCACGGAAAGATCCTCAAATACCGCGACTCCGATCACATCACCGCCACCTACGCCCGCTCCCTGAGTGGTTGGCTGGACCAGGGGCTCGGAATCGGTTGAGGAGGTCTTTCGCGGGGGCGATGGCAGTTTTTGGCCTGATCGCTGTCGGACTGGTCACCGGCTGCGGAAATGATTCAGGCCCTGTCACTTCAGGCGAGCTTGTCCCCCGGCCCGAAGTCGCTTCTGAAGACAAGGGTCCGGCCATTCTCGATGGTTGCCGCTCCGGAGTCGAACACACTGAAGCGTGGACCTGTGTGTACGGCGACCCGGCTTCCGAAAAAACGGTGGTTCTCTGGGGAGACTCTCACGCAATGCAGTTCAGCCCTCCGCTGATCCGCCTGGCTGAGGGACGGGGCTGGCGCCTGGTCACCATGTTCCGTGGCAACTGCCTCATTGCCGATGTTCCCTACCAGTCGGCCTGTGATGCCTGGCGGGCCAATGCCCTCGACCGTATTGCTGAAGAGGAACCGGAAAAGGTAATCGTTTCGACTGACACGGGTAACGGCTACGCACTCTGGCAGGGAGGGGACCGATTGACCCGCGATGAAAGTGAACCTTTGCTCCGTGAAGCCTTCGTGCGGACCCTGAAGCGACTCTCCGGACTGACCGGTGGGCGGCCCGGGGGAGTGGCAGTGCTTCGGGATCTGCCCCGTTCCGGTTTCCGGCCACCGGACTGCCTGATCGAGCATCCCGACGATCCCTCGGCCTGCGACTTCAAGGGCTTTCGCAAGAACCCGCCGGGATTCGATCTGGTAGCGGCCCGGAAGGTCCGGGGAGTGGACCTGGTCGATCTTTCTGCGGTGGTCTGTCCGGCCGGCATCTGCAGTTCCGCACGCGACGGGATGGTGATCTACCGGGACGCGACCCATATCAGTGCCACCTTCGCCGAAACCTTGTCGGGGTTGCTCGGCGACCGGATCAAGGAACCCTGAACCGGCCGGAGCGATCGCGGGGTAAGGTAACCGCCATGAGCAAGCACAAACATGGCAAACCTCATGCGGATGCCGAAGCCGGTGAGCCCGATGTCCCGGAATTCGCCGGATTCAGGAAGGGCGAGAAAATCTGGGTTCACACCGAAGGTGGTGGACAGCGTCCGGCGATTTACGTTGGTGACGGTGACAACGCGACCTTCTTCGGCGGACCGGCACTCGCTTACGTAGTGATGGAGGACACCGAAGAGGGTGGTGAGGTCGAACTCGACCGCATCACCTCCCGTCGGTAAGCCATATCCCACCGTCCAGGCTCTGAATTAGGCTCCCCAAAGCCAGATGCGTAACACCCCTGAGCCGGGCCGGGCCATAGAATCGGACCCTGTGAGTACGTCCCCGCAGCCAGAGATCAGACGATGATCGACTTCTGGCGGTCATCAGTCGGCAAGAAGAACATCGTCGCTGTCACCGGCGCGATCCTGATCGGCTATCTGATCCTCCACATGCTCGGCAACCTGAACTCGGCTTTCGGGCCCGGCGCGCAAGAGCCCAGGGTCGACTGGTACGCCCATTGGCTTCGGGACTTCGGCGAGCCGCTCCTGCCACACGGGTTTGTGGTCTGGGCGGTGCGGGTCATCCTGCTCGGCGCGATCGTCACCCACATCACCGGCATCGTCCAGCTCACAAAGCGCAACAAGGCCGCCCGTCCCGCGAACTTCCCGGCCAGGAGGATCGGCCGCAGCGTGGAATCGATCGCGATGCTCGGTACCGGCGCGCTGCTGCTCGCCTTCATCGTTTTTCACATCCTTCAGTTCACGACGCTTTCAATCCACGTCACACCGGTCGAGCATGGTGAGGTCTACGCAAACCTGTACTGGGTTTTCCAGAAGTGGTTTTTCCTTGCGATCTATCTGGTGGCCCTGATCCTGCTTGGGTCCCACCTTCGCCACGGTATCTGGAGCGCTTTCCAGACCCTCGGCCTGGACAGCCCCTCTCGCAACGCGAAACTGCGCCACGGCGCCACCGCGCTGACCGTCGTGCTGGTCGTCGGCTTCGCCGCGGTTCCCGTTCTCTTCTTCACGGATGTGCTGGATCCGCCGCATACCACCGCCCTTCTCACTTCACTGTCCGGAGCCTTCTCATGAGCGTTCTCGATTCGAACATTCCGCCCGGGCCGATGGTGGACAAATGGCAGAACTGGCTTGACGCCCACAAGCTGGTGGGACCCCGCAACCGGGCAGGCAAAAACGTGATCGTGATCGGTACCGGGCTCGCCGGATCATCCTGCGCGGCCAGCCTCGGCGCCCAGGGTTTCAAGGTCAAGAGCTTCTGCTTCCAGGATTCGCCGCGACGCGCCCATTCGATCGCCGCCCAGGGAGGCATCAACGCGGCCAAGGACTACGCCAAT
>JAGQUU010000162.1 GCA_020438345.1 Solirubrobacterales bacterium
AAAACCTGTTCCTCGTCGCCGACGTCGATCTGAAGCGTCGCCGTGACCGAGGGGAAAACTATGGCGTCATCGAGTTCAACCAGCAGAAGATCCATTAGTAAGTCCAATTTCTGTAGTTAGTCCTGCCTGAAGCTTAGCGCATTTGGTTGCGCTGTCAACCAACCCCTACCTTCGAGGGGTTGTCTGGTTCAGGCTGGCTCGGCTATTTCCGGATTGTCCGGTGGCTCGATCTGTTCGCGGGAGGTCTTGGCCCAACTGCCGCGGCCAATCAGCTGCCGGACACTGGAGCGGAGCAGGACCGGCCAGAGCAGCCAGGTGTAGAAGGCGTAGACCTGCCCGGTGAGGATGCCTTTGACGATCCCCAGGATGGTGGTGCGATCACCGATCTTCGCCGCGATCGAGCCCATCACCGTGCCACCGAAACCGAGCAGGTAGAGGAAGTAAAGCCACCACCAGTCATCGCCCTGCCGGACGAAGGGAACATCGGCGAAAAGCCAGAGGTAGACCGAGGCAATCAGCGACGCGCCGACGATCATCTGCCATACCGGCATGAGCAGATAGATCACCTGCTCCAGCCGGGCCGGGAAATGCACCCTGGAGGTGGCCATTTCATCGATCAGGCCCATCGCCTGCAGGTTGCCCTGGGACCAGCGGGTGCGCTGGCGAAAGAGGCGAACGAGTCCGGGCACACCCTGCTGCTCGACCGTCGCGTGGTTGTCGTGATGACACTTCCAGCCGGCGATCATCAAGCGAAGGCCCAGATCCTGATCTTCGGTCAGCCGGTCCCGCCAGGGTCCGCGGCTGGCTGGCTCGGCATCCACCTTCGGCTCGGGATCGTTCTCGACCAGAGCTTCTTCCGAGGGTCCGGGTTCCCGGTCGTCGATCGCCTTCAGGGCCTCCATGCGGTTGTACTGCCCGTTTCCGCCCATGCCGGCGGTGCCCCACTTGTTGCGACCAGCCTGGAACAGATGCCCGTAAATCGAGAACTCGATGTCCTGAAACCAGGTCAGGATCCGGTGCCGGTTATAGATCCGGACCAGAGTCTGGACACCCCCGACTTCCGGGTCGATGAAGTGCTTGGCGACATGCGGCAGGCTTTCCGGGTTGATCCGGCCGTCGGCATCGACCACGCAGAAGATGGTTGTCTCGGGGTCAAGCTTGAATCTGGCCGTAACCTCGTCGAAAGCGTAATTCAGAGCCGCCGCCTTCCCCTGCCTGGCCTGCGGCGGCTTTCGCTCCACCACATATAGATCTGGATCGGTGCGTTGGGCAAGAATCTCGGCGGTGCGGTCATCGGAACCATCGTTGATCACCACGATCCGCTTGCGCGTCACCTCAATCGCTTCGAGCCGGCTGACGCTGTCGGCGATCGTCACTTCTTCGTTCAGGGCCGGCACCAGAAAGATCCACTCGAAAAGTTCGGGGTTCACTTCGTCCTGTCGGGCCATGTGCCGATCAGATCTGATCCCCCGGAAGAAGAGCACGACGGTCCAGAAGAACATCGCGACCACGATCGCGAAGGTGACCATGAAAAGCAGCTCGAAGAAGAGCGGCAGCCCTTCGAAGGGGAACCACGCGGTAGCGGTCAGTCGCGGAACCACTTCTCGGTCACCGTCCCGAAGCCGGTCCAGAACTGGGAGATTGGATCAACCACCGCCTCGCCGTGATGTCTCTCGGCTTCCGGAACGAGGGCGGGATCCAGACGCTCCGGAGTGGTCGCTTCCGGCAGGGTGTAACCGGAAGCCTCGATCACTGCCTTGCGACTGTAAGTCGAGTGGAATGGCTGCGGCATGGGACCCCCGACGTAAAGGTTTGTGAGCGCAGCGACGATCCGCTCCGACGCATGGCCGTCGCCGTAGGGATTTTCCGCCTGGCTCATTTCCCGGTAGGCCTCGTCGTCTCTCAGCAGGCGATCGGCCTCGGCCTTGATCCGGTTCGGGTCGGTGCCGACCAGCCTAAGCGTGCCGGCCTCCACCCCTTCGCCCCGCTCGGTTGATTCCCGGCACACCAATACCGGTTTGCCAAGCGAGGGTGCCTCCTCCTGGATGCCACCGGAATCGGTTATCACCAGGTAGGAGCGAGTCATCAGCCGGGCAAACTCCGGATACGAAGACGCGTCGGTCAGGCAGACATTCGGCACGTCCTTGAGGTTCGCCCACTGTTTGCGCACTTCCGGATTCGGATGCTGCGGAATCACGAAGTACACGTCCGGGTGCTCGACGGCCAGCATCCGGATGCCGGTTGCGATGCCGTCAAGTCCGGCCCCCCAATTCTCCCGTCGGTGAGCGGTCACGGTGACCACCCGGCGATCCGTCGCGCATATCTCGCCGACGATCGGGTCGGAGAACTCGACTTTCAGGCCGGAGGCCCACTTGAGAGCATCGATGCCGGTGTTGCCGGTGATGAAGATCTGCTTGACCGGCACGTTCTCCCGGACAAGGTTCTCGAGGTTGTGGGAGGTCGGGGCGAGATTGAAAGCGGCAATGCAGGTGATCAGCTCTCGATTCAACTCCTCCGGGAAGGGAGTCAGGTTGGAGCCTGTACGAAGACCGGCCTCGACGTGCACGACCGGGATCCGGAGGTGAAATGCGGCGAGCGCCGCCGCGAAAGCGGAAGTGGTGTCGCCGTGGACAAGGATCGCCATCGGGTAGTCGCCGGCGGCGACCTCCTCCTGCTTGACCGTTCCGTCGGCCCCGTACTCGACCCGCACGAAATCGTCGAGGCGGCCCATAACCTCACGGACCCGGTCGTTGAGTTCGTTGCGGGCGCCGCCGACCCAGAGGTTGAAATCGATCTCGATCCCGGCCAGGCCGAATACCTCCTTGACCATGTCCTGATGCTGGCCGGTCGACACCACCTGGGGGATGAAGTGCTCGCTCTCCTTCAGCGCGAGGATCATCGTAACGAGCTTGATCGCCTCGGGCCGGGTTCCGACCACGACGAGGATCTTGACCGGGGTCGCAGCTTCCGGCGGGCGGTCTCCAATCATCGGCAGAGCCTACCCGCGGTCGGGCACGAT
>JAGQUU010000012.1 GCA_020438345.1 Solirubrobacterales bacterium
CCCCTCGAGGTCGGCCTTCCAGAACGGCGGGAAGAGACCCTTCATCGGGTTCAAACCGGCACCGTTCATCATGCCCCAGTCAATGTCGCGGACGCTGCAGGCTCCTTCTTCGAGGATCAGGCAGGCCTCGACCAGCGACTTGGCGAGGAAGAGTTCGGTCAACTCCGCGGCATCGGCGTCGGCGTCACCGGGTACGTTCGGCTGACCGTCCTTGTACATGCCTTCGCCGCCGGTCTTGGCACCGAGTTTGCCGTCGGCAACCAGCTGCTTCATGCCCTGGTGGACGTAGAAGCGGTCACCATATGACTCGTTGAGATGCTCGGCGACGTGGTAGACCGTGTCGAGTCCGAGGACGTCGATCAGGATGAACGGTCCCATCGGGGAGACATTCGCAGCGCCAACGCCTTCGTCGATCTTTGCGATCGAGAGTCCGCGTTCCTCCTGGGCACGCCAGATCTCCCCGACGGCCGAGTTGAGGATGCGGTTGACGACGAAGCCGGGAATCTCACCACATGTAATCGGCGACTTGCCAATCGCCTGTGCGAAATTCGAGGAGGTCTGGGCAGTCTCCGGAGAGGTGTCGTCACCCATGATCACCTCGACCAGCGGCATCACCGATGCCGGGTAGAAGAAGTGGAAACCGACAACCTTGTCGGGCCGCAGCGTGGCCTCGCCTATCTCGGAGATCGAGAGGGCCGAGGTGTTTGAGGAAAGAATCGCATGACCGGGCGTGACCGCATCAAGCTCGGCGAATACAGCCTGCTTGATAGCCATCTTCTCCGGCACGGCTTCGATCACGAAGTCGACATCGCGGAACTCGTCGTAAGTGACGGTGCCGGTCACATTGCCGAGCACCTCGGCAAGGCGGGCGTCCGCCTGCTCCTGGGTGATCTTTTCCTTCTTGACCTTGCTGGCGAGCTGGCCAGTGGTTACGTTTCTGACTTCCTCGATTGCGTGGTCGACAAACTTCTGGTCGACGTCCTTGATCACGACCGGGATGTCAGCTGCGGCGATCGCCTGGGCGATCTGACCGCCCATGGTGCCGCCGCCGACGACGGCTGCCTTGTGTACGAACATGAGGTTTCTTGGTCCTCCGGGGCGTTGAGTTGAGAGCCTTGCGGGCGGCTTGCCCGCAGTGGATGCGAGAAGTTGACTCGCGGGTCAACAAGGGTATCGGGAACCGGCCTGCTACCGTGTTTAGCGGTCGCAGTCCCGAACGGACGCGATCGAGGTTCAGTTCCTTCCTGTTTTCGTCCGGTTCACCGGCGTCTTGGGGTTACCGGATCTCCCCTTTCATTTTTTACAGGAAGCAGAACAGCATGACCAAGCAGTCTTTTGCCGATCTCGGCGTGTCTAAAGCCGTGGTCGATTCCCTCCGCGAACGCGGAATCGAAGCACCATTCCCGATCCAGCGCCAGGTCATCGAGGACATCCTCGATGGCGACGACGTCCTGGTCCAGTCTCCGACCGGTTCCGGCAAGACCCTTGCCTTCGGAGTGCCTCTGGCTGACCTGATCGCCGCCGATTCACGTCGCCCCGCGGCCCTGATCCTCGCTCCCACCCGGGAACTCGCCAGCCAGATCGTCGACGAAATGGAGGGCATCTGCCATGCGCGGGCGCTTTCGATCGCCGCCGTCTACGGCGGCGTCGGCCTCCAGCAGCAAGCCAGACGCGCAGCCAAGGCCCACATCATCGTCGCCTGTCCCGGCCGGCTCGAAGATCAGCTTCAGCGCCGCGCCTTCTCACTTGAGCACGTCAGATACCTCGTTCTTGACGAGGCGGACCGCATGCTCGACATGGGCTTCAAGCCAGCGGTTGACCGGATCGTGAAGCAAGTTGATTCGTCACGCCAGACCCTTTTCTTCTCGGCGACTCTCGAGGGTGCGGCCGGCAAACTGGCAGCTGCCTACACGATCGATCCGAAAACTCACGTGAACAGGAATTCCGAGGAGAAGCAGGGAAAGATCAACCACCGGTTTGTCCATGTTTCCCATGAAGCCAAGCTCGAGACCCTGGTCGGCGAACTTGAGCAGGACGGGCGCGGACGAACCCTCGTTTTCGTGAGAACCAAGCATGGGGCCGATCGTCTGGTCAAGAAGCTCGGCAAGCGGACAAAGCAGGTCCGGGCAGTAGCCATGCATGGCAACAAGTCCCAGAACCAGCGTCAACGGGCCTTGGCCGATTTCGAGGATGGCAAGGTAGACACTCTCGTCGCCACCGATGTCGCCGCCCGGGGAATCGATGTCGCGGATGTCACCCATGTGATCAATTTCGACATGCCGGAAGACCAGGACACCTTCGTCCACCGGGTCGGCCGCACCGGCCGTGCGGGCGCCGATGGGAACGGAGTCAGCTTCGTCCAGGCCGATCAGGCCCGGGAGATGGGCAAGATCGCCAAATCACTCGGACTCCACCGCGAATGGGAAGCAAGTGGCGGACCTGTTTCGATCCATGCGGAAAGCCACCCGAAGCAGCGTTCAAGGACCAGCAGCCGGCCCAAAGGAAAGGGCGGCAACAGATCACGGAACGGCAGCGGCAACCGGAGCGGCAGCTCAGGGGGCTACGGCGGCAAGAGCAGCGGCGGCAAGAGCAGCGGCGGCAAGAGTGGCGGCGGCAAGAGCAAGCGCCGGCAGAACCGTTCACGCGGGCGTGCCCAGAGCTAGCTGAACCTTGTAACAAAACAAGCGAGATCGAGCAGATACTGCTACGGTCCCGAAACAGGGTCGGGGATGTAAAGCCCCGACAAAGTCGTGTGTAGCGCTCGCAGTCGTTGCTTTACCAGCATCCTCCGCGTTTCGCAGCACCAATGTTGGAGGACTAAATGCCTACAGGCACAGTCAAATGGTTCAGTGACGAAAAGGGCTTCGGCTTCATTACGCCGGACGACGGTTCTAAGGACGTTTTCGTTCACCACACCGCCATCCAGTCTGATGGCTTCCGCACCCTCGCCGAGGGAGCCAAGGTGAGCTACGAAGCAGAAGACGGACCCAAGGGTCCGGCAGCCGCTTCGGTCGAGCCCATCTAGGCCCGATCCACCCGGGGCCTCCGGCTCCACCCAGGCAACGCGAGCGCGCCCGCCAACCGGCGGGCGTTTCGCTTTAAAGGTCCGACCGGTCACCTTCGGGACATGCCGGCAGACAACGCCTTCACCCCAGGTTCACTTGACCGTCCGGGGGAACCGGCATGCTGGCGATCGTTGATGGTTTTACAGGGAGATGAAGGGAAAACCGAATCCATCTGGAAGATGGACGGTTAGAGAGCCAGAGGGTGAATTGAACACGCGCTTCCACGTCCCGACCAAGGTTTTTGGCAGTCGCCGCAGCCGCGACGACCGGCCCGAAGGCGACGCCGTAAACAGCCCCCCCACGCCCTCGCAGCCGGCAGCACTCCTCGGCAGCGACCCGATCCTGGTCGATCCGATGCTGAATGACAGCCCGGGAAAGTCGAGTTCCTACCTGATCCCCGGCACCCGCGTCGCTCTTGTCGACCCGGGTCCGGCCAATGCCGCCCCGAAGGTGCTCGAAGCCCTCAAGGCCAGAGGGATCCGGGTGGATCTCATTCTTCTGAGCCACATCCACCCCAACGCCGCCGCCGGTGCCGGTGTGATTGCCCGGCAATACCCAAAGGCGGAGATCGCCGCACCAGCCGGCGTCACCGGGTTGCTGGCTGACCCCACCGAGCTAGTTTCAGACCTGAAGAAACTCCACGGCGAAGAGGTATGTTCCATCTTCGGTATGCCCACTCCGATCCCTGGCGACCGCATCCGGGCACTTGCCGACGGCGACCGCATCGACCTCGGCGACAGGGTGATCGAAGTGATTTCCACACCGGGCCACACTGCCGACCACATGGCTTTTCTGGATCCCGCAACCTCTTCACTCTTCTGCGGGGATGCTCTGGGCGTCCAGCTTCCGGGCAGCCGGGTTGTTCGTCCCTCCACCCCGCCCTGGGATTTTTCTTTTGAAGATTCACTGAATTCGATTGACCGGCTTTCCGAAGTCGAGGCATCAAACGTCTATCTCGATCATTTCGGAGCGGCCCGGCCCGGCCCGGAAGAGATCTTCGACCGATCGGCTGATTCGCTTGAGAACTGGCATGAGTCGTTCCTGAAGAAGCAGGCCCAGACCGACAGCGAAGAGGACCTTTCGCGCCAATTCAACGCCTGCCTGGAAGCAAGCCTTGAACCGATCGCTCCAGCTGTCCGCCGGGACCTGGAAGCGGTAAGTCCCGCTTGGCTGAACCTTCGTGGCCTCCGCATCGCCCAGTCACAGGCCAGCGGACTTTCAGACGCGGCCTGACCTTTCAGCCAGAATGGCGGTCCGGAACCGTCATGGATCTCGTGACTGCCGTCTTGCCAGAGTCCGGATTCCGGATGGAGCTTGACGCGCCGGTGCAAAATGGTCCCGGACCCACAATGGATGCCGATTAATCTTGCCTCACGACCAGTACAACCTCACTGAGATTCCGCTCGGCCGCCTCCGACGGCGACGCTCCGCGAAATGGACCACTTTCCCCGATGATGTCCTGCCGGCTTTCGTGGCAGAAATGGATTTCCCGCTGGCTAGGCCGGTGAAGGATGCGCTGGTTGAAGCGGTTGAACTCGATGACACGGGCTATGCCAACCCGGCAGCCTCCCACCTCGCCGACTCCTTCGCCGGTTTCGCCGCCCGCCGCTTTGGCTGGGAGGTCGACCCCGGACAGGTCACGGCCACCAGTGACGTGGTCGGAGGGTTGAGGGCCCTGCTTGATCTGGTCACCGGTCCGCTGGAAGGCGTAGTGGTCACGCCGCCGGTCTACTTCCCCTTCTTCTCGATTGTGCCTGAGGTCGGAGCCGAGCTGATCGAAGTGCCCGTTGCTCCGGACGGAAAGCTCGACCTCGAAGGGATCGCGGCGAGGTTCCAGGCCGGGGCCCGGGCGATGATTCTCTGCAGCCCCCACAATCCGACCGGTGCCGTCCCCTCCCGGAGCGAGCTGGAGCAGCTTGCCGAGATGGCCGCTGAAGCCGATGCCTGGATTCTCGCTGACGAAATCCACGCCCCGCTGACACTCCCGGGCGTTACCCACACACCCTTCCTTGATGTCTCCGATGCCGCGCGGGAATGCGGGATCTGCGTGACCTCAGCCTCGAAAACATTCAACATCGCCGGTCTCGGCTGCGCGGTGATCGTTACTGCAAGCCAGCGAGCCGCCCGGATTGTTTCCCGGCTGCCAGCCGGTGCGACCCATTGCGGTCATTTCGGGGTGATTGCATCGATCGCCGCTTTCGAACGAGGCGAAGACTGGCTCGATCAGGTGGTGGCAAGGCTGGACGCCAACCGGCACCTGCTGAAAGACCTGCTGGATGAGTACCTGCCGGACACCGTCTACCGGCCTCCGCAGGCCGGATACCTTGCCTGGATCGATGCTGGCGAGCTCGGACTGGGAATTGATCCTTCCGCTCTGATCCTCGAGAAAGCAGGGGTAGCGGTGTCGGGCGGCCCCCGGTTCGGCAGCGGTGGATCGGGGCACTTCCGACTCAATATCGGCACCTCACCCGAACTGATCGAATCGGCCGTGCGATCGATCGCCGGAATCGCATGAGCCGGGACAATCGAAACCTGCCATCCCGGGAGGTGCTGACTACTGACTTGCGCAGGGCACGTTCCGGCAGCCAGGCCACGGAAGTCACCGCCCGCGCCATATTCGAACAGTTCGGGGCAATAGCCGTCGTCATCTCTGACGCTGAAGGTCCGCTCGCTGCCCGGCCAATACGCCTCGACCCGCTGACTATCGCCGAGCTCGGCGCAGTCCCCATCGGCGCAACGACCGGCTCCGCCACCGGCACCATCGAGGGTGCCAACATCGCCTGCCTGGCCCCGGCTGACCTCCCCGGACTCAGGATCTGCGCGGCCTGGGCGCCAGAGAGCATGGCCCGGACCGATGATCTCCAGGCAGCCGCCGATGCCCTCGCAGTCTGGCTCCGCCAGTTCACAAACCCGGTCAACGGCCCGGCCACCAGATCGTTTCGCGGACCGGGACCCTCATCCGACGAATACACAAAGGTACGGGCATCTCTGGATGCCCGGGGGTTCGAGGGCCTGATTGATTCGGTGCCCGCGATCCTCTACACCGCCGAGATGGGTGAATCCGGTGCCTGGCATTTCGTGAGCCCGCAGATCGAGCGTATCCTCGGCTACACGCCAGAGGAATGGATCTCCGATCCATCCAACTGGTACCGGGCGATCCATCCCGACGATCGTGAACGTGCGCTGGCATTCGAGGATGAGAGGCTGATCGGGCTTGATCTTCACCCTCCCGCCGAGTATCGGCTGAGGACCCGGGACGGCCGCTACGTGTGGATTTACGAGCGCGCCCGGCTTGTCCGGGATGAGAACGGCATCCCTCTCTGGCATGGGGTCATGCAGGACATCTCCGCCCTGAAGTCAGCGGAGGCCGCGGTCGAGGTCAAGGCCGAGCAGCAGTTGCTGGTCGCGAAGCTTGGCGAAATGGCGATTCGCGGTGAGGACCCGGATTCCCTTATCCGGTATGCGGCCGATTGGATCGGACGATTCGAGAATGTGCTGGTGGCTTCGATCTGGGAGCAGGAGGACTTCAGGGAACTGCATCTCCGTCACCGATCGGGGAAACATGGCTGGTCGACCACCTTGCCGTACGACATCAAACGGTACCCCGACAGTCACCTGATCCACGGCGATGTGGTGCTGATTCCTTCCTGGGACGATGACCCGCGCCTTGAACGGTTCAGGCACCAATTGCCGGAGTCCGTACGGAGCTCGATGATTGCCCCGATCATGGGAGCGGTCGCCCAATTCGGAATCATCCTCGTCCATTCATCGAGTGTGAACGCGTTCAACGAACAGGACGGGAACTTCCTTCGGGCTACCGCGAATGTGCTTGGCAACTCGATCGAGAGGAGCCGCAGCGACCAATCGCTGGAACACAGGCTCAACCACGATCCGCTGACCGACCTTCCCAACCGCCAACTCTTCACAAGGCGCATTGGCGAAGCTATAGACGAAGCCGGTTCGAAGTCGGGAACAGTTGGTCTGCTCTTCCTCGATATCGATCACTTCAAGCTGATCAATGACGGAATCGGGCATCACGCGGGTGACGAGCTGCTGCGCGGCATCGCTCCACGGCTTGCCGCCAGCATACGCCGGGGTGACACAGTCGCCCGTTTCGGTGGCGACGAATTCGGCATCGTTCTCGCGTCGATCGAGACAGTCGAGGAAGCCCGCGAGATTGCCAACCGGATGCTCGAGAGCCTTTCCGAACCGATACCTGTGGCCGGCACGGAACGCTTCATTACCGCCAGCATCGGTGTCACCACTTTCCGCCCCGGCCAGGAAGACCCGAAATCACCCGAGGACCTGATCCGGGAGGCGGATGCGGCCATGTACCTGGCCAAGGAATCCGGCCGGGCCAGAGTTGAGTCGTTCGGAAAGCCGATCCGCGACCGGGTACTCCGGCGCCTCGATGTTGAGCGCCAGCTTCACAACGCAATCGAAAACGATGAGCTGGTAGTTGCGTATCAGCCAATCATCGACCTGCGGGACGGCAGCCTCGCCTCCTTCGAAGCGCTGGCCCGCTGGCACCATCCGGATGAGGGGATCCTCGAGCCTGACCGCTTCATCCCGATTGCCGAAGAAAGCGACTTGATCAGCCGGATCGACAGCTGGGTTTTGGCCGAGGCGATGCGCCAGGTCGGAATCTGGTCGAGCGATCCCGGCACTGAGCGCCTTCCACGGATTGCCGTCAACGCATCTTCGCGCCAGATCCGGCGCAACGGGCTGGCCACGGACATCGCCGAGTTGCTGGTCATTCATGAGTTACAGCCGGAACAGCTGACCATCGAGATCACTGAAAACGTGCTCTTGACAGGAAGCAAGGTGATCGATGACGTACTCACCGAAATCCATGAGCTCGGGGTACTTGTTGCGCTCGACGATTTCGGGACCGGCTACTCGTCACTGAGCTACCTCAGCGAGTTCCCGCTCGACGTGATCAAGATTGACCGCACCTTCGTGGAGGGCCTCGGTCGTGGTGACCGGGGTCCGTCAGCGATCGCCGATGCGATCACCCAGATCGGACGGGCGCTTTCCCTGACGGTGGTTGCGGAAGCGGTCTCTTCGAAAACCCAGCTTCAGATGGTGCGTGATCTCGGCTGTGATCTCGCCCAGGGGTTCCTGATCTCGCCACCGCTCAGCGTGACGGAAGCAACCGAATATGCCCGCGGTTCAGGCTTCCACGGCACTATCCACTGATTCCATCGGCCGTACGAAGGACGGTCGCTCAAGCGCGAGGCCGGCCGAAGGCCGGTAGAGAGCCGTCCTTTCACGCTCCGGCAGGACGGCCAGAATCTGGTTGACGCCGATGTCCCCCCTCTCGAAGGCGAGGAAGCTCGCGGTCATGTAGAGCCGCCAGATCCTTTCGCGTTCCTCCCCCACCTCGGCGATCGCCATCTCTTGCCCGGCGGCGAGGTTGGCAACCCAGTGGCGCAGGGTGAGTGCGTAGTGTTCGCGCAGGTTTTCGACGTCACGCAGTTCCTGACCGGAGCGTTCGAGGCCGGCAATGACCCGTGCCACACGGTGCAGTTCCCCGTCGGGGAACACGTAGTGGGTTATGAACGTGTTCGGTGACTCTTCATCGCTGTGTTGCCGGCAGATGCCGTGGTGGAGCGCGAGCCCGCCCGCCCGACCCAGCTTTGCGGTCTCTTCGAAGTAGGTGTCGATGTCGGCACCGGTGTGCTCGAACATCCCGATCGAACAGATCTTGTCAAACGGTCCGTCGGTGATTTCCCGGTAGTCCTGAACCCGTATTTCAACCTTTTCGTCGAGTCCCGCCCGGGTCACCCTTTCCCTTGCCAGCTCCGCCTGTGAAGGGGAGAGTGTCACCCCGACGACTTCCACCCCGTAGTTGGCCGCGGCATGGATCGCCATCGAGCCCCAGCCGCAGCCGATGTCGAGCAGGCGCTCGCCCCGCTCAAGCCTCAGCTTCTGGCAAACCACGTCGAGCTTGCGGATCTGGGCTTCCTCGAGGCTGTCCTCCGGTGTTTCGAAGTAGGCGCAGGAGTAGACCATTGTCGGACCGAGGATCTGGCGGTAGAACCGGTTCGAAACGTCGTAGTGATGCCGGACCGAATCACTGTCCCGGCGCAGCGAGTGGAGACGCCCTTTCGGTTTCGCTTCGCTTTCCGGCGGTTTGGGCGGTGGCACGCTAACCGCGCCGAGAGTGATCGCCAGCCGGGCTGCTTCGAGCTTGTCCTGGACGGTGAAGTCGAAGCCGTAAAGCGCG
>JAGQUU010000013.1 GCA_020438345.1 Solirubrobacterales bacterium
CGCGACCGCTTCCGAGACGACGGAATCGGAGTAGGTCAGATGACCGAACAAAGAGGGCGCCCCGCGGGGCGCCCTCTTTGTTCGGTCATCTGACCTACTCCGATTCCGTCGTCTCGGAAGCGGTCGCGCTGCCGTCCGTGATGCTGGCCGGCGGCGTGGCATTGAAGTACTTCCTGAACAGCTCCTCGTAGGTGCCATCTTCGATCAGGTCGGAGAGGGCCCCGTTCACTGCTGCCAGGAGGTTAGGCGTGTTCTTGGCGAACGCGAAACCGTAGTACTCGCCGGTCGGGATGTTGGTCGGGATCTCGAAGCCGGCCTGGCCCTTGGAAGCGGCCTCCTCGGCGACGGGAGCATCGACGATTGATGCCTCGACCTGTCCGTTCACCACCGCGGCGATAGCTGCGGCGCCGTTCGGGTAGGGACGGACCTGGGCTGCGTCGGTCTCGTCGGTGGCGAACGCCTCACCGGTGGTTCCATCCTGGGCGCCCACTGTGGCTCCAGCCAGGTCCTCGACCGAGTTGATGTCGGATCCGGGAGGAACGAGCAGAGCCTGTTCGGACTCGAAGTACGGGTCGCTGAAAGCAACCTGCTGCTCACGCTCAGGCGTGATCGTCGATGCCGAGGCGACCATGTCGAACTTGCCCTGGGCGACGTCGAGGAAGATCGTGTCGAACGCGGTGTCTTCGATCTTCACGTCAAGGTCGAGACGCTTGGCGATGTCGTTGACCAGCTCGATGTCGAAGCCCGTGTAGTCAGGAGCCTTGCCCATCTCGAACGGTGCGTAGGGAATGTCAGAGCCGACGGTCAGGGTGCCTTCGGTGATCAGCTCGGACGTGAAATCGCTGCTACCGCTGTCGCTGTTGTCATCACTGCCGCAACCCACGACGACAACCATCGCCGCGAGAATCATCAGCGCTGAAAGCAGCGCGATCAAACGGGGTTTCTTCATACTGTTTCTCCTCCAGAAAGGGATTGATTGCTGGACGCCAACAAGATCAGTAAAGCACGATTGCCACGCAGTTTTTCGGACTGGCGTCCAAGTGACTACACTTTATGAAGCGTGGCTGGCCAGCCGACCCACTGAACATGAGCCCTTACTACGACCTTCTGAACAAGCCTTGCGGGGGAAACTTCCGGGATATCGTCGAATCGATCGGCCATACCCCGCTGGTTGAGCTGAAGACGCTTTCCCCCAGGGAGAACGTCCACATCTACGCGAAACTGGAATCGGCCAACCCGACCGGATCGGTCAAGGACAGGATCGCCCGCGCGATGATGGAGAAGGCCGAAACCGAAGGTGCGATCCAGCCAGGCCAGACCATCCTTGAGCCGACCTCCGGCAATACGGGGATCTCGCTGGCGATGATCTGCCGTCGCAAGGGCTACCCGCTGAAGGTGGTCATGCCGGACAATGTCACCACCGAGCGGACCCAGCTGCTCGAGATGTATGGCGCGGAGATCGTCTATTCCGAAGGCGCGAAGGGTTCGAACGGTGCGGTTGAACTGGCTCTGGAAATGGCAAAGGACCCGGGCTACTACATGCCTTACCAGTACGGGAACGAAGCCAATCCCCTCGCCCACTACAACGGCACGGCGGTCGAGATCCTCGAAGAACTTGAAGAGGTGACTGCTTTCGTCGCGGGCCTCGGCACAGGTGGCACCCTGATGGGCAACGGCCGCCGGCTGAAAGAGGAGAACCCGGAAACCAAAGTGGTCGCCGCCGAGCCGATGCAGGGTGAGCTGGTTCAGGGGCTCCGCTCGCTGGATGACGGATTTATCCCCCCGATCATCGACCTTTCGCTGCTCGACCGGAAGATCATGGTTTCCAACCGTGATGCGATCGTCTGGACGAAGAAGCTGCTCGACCAGGAAGGGATCTTCGCCGGTGTTTCTTCGGGTGCGGTTGCGGCAATCGCCGTCCGGATCGCCAATGAAATGGATTCCGGCAACATCGTCTTCCTGATCCCTGACGGCGGCTGGAAGTACCTCTCCTCCGGCGTCTACACCAAGTCGATCGAGGAGCTCGGCGACATCGACGCGACCAACTGGTGGTAGCCGTGAAGGTTCCTCAGGCGCTGCTTGACGAAATGGTCGAGCACAGCAGGCTGGATGCCCCGAATGAATGCTGCGGGCTGATCGGCGGGGAGGCTGATGAGGCGAAGACCATCCACCGGATGCAAAACACCGCCCACAGTCCCTTGCGGTACGAGATGGATTCGACAGAGCAACTCAGGGTCTACCGGGAGATCATGGATGCCGGTCACGACATCGTCGGTATCTACCACTCGCATACCCGCACTGCCGCCTATCCCTCACAGACCGACATCAACCTTGCGATCGGCTGGCCGGATGCCGTCTACTTCATCGTCTCGCTTGAGGATCCCGACGAGCCTTACATCCGGGGTTTCAATATCCGGGAAGGCCAGGTCGAGGATGTCGATATTCAGGCGATCTGATCGGTCCGCAAAGACCCCGGAGCCGGTCAAGATCGCCTGGGCCAGCAACGTGGCCGAGGCCGAACTGATCGCGGATATCCTGCGTCAGGAAGGCATCCCCAGCCTGATCAAACGCAACAAGGGCTTCGATGTGCCGGATTTCCTCGCGGCCGGTGCCCGTGACATTTTCGTCCCTGCCTCCGCCGCCGAACAGGCGAAACAGATCCTCGCCGACCTCCAGTCGACCGGGGAAGATACACCCGCCAGCTAGCCGGCCGGCTCCGGCTCGGTCGATCGGCCCCAGGTTTGCCAGCTGGCCGGCTTTTCCACGGATATACCGTGAGAATCCCGGCCACCTCGACCCCGAAGCACTCAGTGCCTGATCGACCGCCGAATGTTCAGCGACTATTCGACCGCCGAGTGCCCGGTGCCACGGGATGCCCGGCACTCATTGGACCGGCTTGCGCCCGGATCAGTTTGTACTGCCGCCGGCCATGGCGGGAAGGATCATCACGGTGTCGGTGTCGGTGACGGCGGTTTCGAGCCCGTCGAGCACGCGAACGTCCTCATCGTTGAGGTAGACGTTGACGAACCGGTTGAGTTCACCCTCACCGGAGAAAAGCTGACCACCGGTGTCCGGGTACTGGGACACAAGGGCGTTCAGCACCTCGCCCACATTCGAGCCAGCGATTTCGACTGACATCTGGTCACCGGTGTGTTTGCGGAGAACGGGCGGAATCTTCACGGACGGCATGAGGCTGATCCTAACGGTCGAGGGCCGGGCTGGTCATTCGGGTCAGGAACCCGTGTGGCCGCCGCAGAAAGCTTCGTAATCGGGGAACTGGCCCATCTCCGACTCCGGTACCTCGGGAGCATCCGGACCGCAGATCGGGCACTTCGGATCGCGCCGGACCTTGAGTTCGGTGAAGCGGGTACCGAGTGCTTCGTAGAGCAGCAGGCGTCCGACCAGAGGCTCACCGATGCCGAGCACCAGCTTCAGGACCTCGTTGGCCTGGAGGAGACCCATCTGGCCGGCCATCGCACCGAGTACACCGTTGGCCGAGCAGCTGGGGGCAAGCTCCGGCGGCGGCGGAGTCGGGTAGAGGCAGCGGTAGCAAGGACCCTCGTAGGGAACGAAAGTCGAGATCTGACCATCGAAAGAAAGGATCGAAGCGGAGACGACCGGCTTCCTCAGTCGAACCGACGCATCGTTCAGCAGGTAGCGGGTCGGGAAGTTGTCGGCACCGTCAACGATGATGTCGTAGTCCTCGATCACTTCGAGGATGTTGTCGGCGTCGAGACGGAAATTGTATTCGATGACGTTGACATCGGGGTTCAGTTCCTCGATCGTCTGACGGGCCGAGCTTGATTTCGGGGTGCCGACCCGGCTGGTGTTGTGAATCACCTGGCGTTGCAGGTTGGAGGCATCGACCACATCGTCGTCGACGATGCCGATCGTGCCGATCCCGGCCGCAGCGAGGTAGAGAGCGGTCGGGGCACCAAGACCGCCGGCACCGAGCAGCAGCACTTTGGCCTCAAGCATCTTGATCTGGCCTTCGACTCCGACTTCGGGAAGCAGGATGTGCCGCGAGTAGCGGTCCCGCTGGGCCGGAGTCAGGTTTACGTTCGATTCGACTGGCAGGCCCTGTGCTTCCCACTCGAGGATGCCACCGGCCATCGAAGCTACATCTTCGTACCCGAGTTCCTGGAGCACCTGCCCGGCGTCATATGAGCGGACGCCGGAGCGGCATTGGAGGATGATTCGCTGAGACTTGTCGGGAACCGCCACGGCGATGCGGTCGGCGATCACACCGGGAGGGATCAGCTCGGAACCATCAATGTGGGATTCCTCATATTCGTAAGGCTCACGGGTATCGATCAGCTTGACACCGCCCGCATCTAGCTCGGTGAACGCCTCCTGCGGAGTGATCTCTTCGACTGTCTGCTGTTCGGCCTGTTCCGGTGACATGGGCAAATCCCCTGAATTTCTATCTGGATTGGGTTACTTCAAAAAGTATAGCGGGTTCCCGATGCAGCTTCCGGCCCCGGACTCCGCCCGCAAACTGTACAGGTCATCGGAGGAATCGCTGCCTCGAAGGCGTTCAACCACCGAGATCGCGAAGCGCTTCGGCCAGGACCGTGGCGTTGTTCTGCTGCTCGTTCTTCAACCCGAAGAGCAGGGTCAGGGTGCCGTCGGTAGAGGTCAGAAGTTCCTTCATCTGCTCCTCCTTGCCTTCGAGCTCAACCCGGTATCGCGCCCGAAACTCGTCGAAGTCGAAGTCGTGCCCGTGGAACTCGCGACGCAGCTCGTCACTTGGTGCCAGGTCCTTTGCCCAGTCGTCTATCCGGTCCTTGCGGACTCCGCGTGGCCAGAGGCGGTCGACCAGAACCCGGCGCCCGTCCCCGGGTGATGTGTCCTCATAGACCCGCTTGACTCTGATCTCCGACATGTTCCAAACCTATCGGCGACAGATCCCGAAAGGCAAGAAAGAAGGCCCCCGGACCGGAAGGTCCGGGGGCCCCACCGCAAGCTGCAGAGGAGGGAATTGTCTACAGGGACGGACGCATCTGGCGGAGACGCTTGACTCGCTCTTCGATCGGCGGGTGGGTGGAGAAGAGACCGGCCAGACCTTTGGCCTTGAAGGGCTTGACGATGTAGAGCGGCTCGGAGGCCTCTGACACATGACCCTTCATGGGAATCGCATCGGCTCCCTGTTCAAGCCGGAGCAGCGCCGAAGCGAGCGACTCCGGGTTGCCGCAGATCGCGGCACCACCGGCGTCGGCCGCGAACTCACGCTGGCGGGAGACGGCCATCTGGATTATTCCGGCAGCCAGCGGAGCCAGCAGCACCATCGCCAGCGAGCCAATCAGGCCGAGCGGTGAGTTGTTGTCGCTGCCGAACCACATCAGCATGTAGGCGATGTAGGTGATCGCGGCGCCGATCGTCGCAGCCACCGACTGGATCAGGATGTCGCGGTGCTTTATGTGAGCCAGCTCGTGGGCGACCACGCCGCGAAGCTCGTCGGTCGAGAGCAGTCGCGTTATGCCAGAGGTCACGGCAACCGCGGAGTGGCTGTAGTTTCGACCGGTGGCGAAAGCGTTCGGCTGATCCTGCGGAATCACGTAAAGCCGGGGCATCGGAATCTCGGCCCGTTGGCAGAGCTCGCGCACCATCTGGAAATACTCGGCGTTCTCGGACTCTTCCATCGGCTGCGCCCGGCTCATCTTCAGGGCGAGCTTGTCGCTGAAGAAGTAGGAGAAGAAGTTCATCGCCACGGCGATGCCAAGGAAGAGCAGGGTCGTATTGGGGTTGCCGCCACTGACGATGTAACCGATCGCTACCAGCAGCCCGGAGAGAGTGGCGAGCAGGATTGTCGTGCGGAGCGTGGCGCCCCATGTCGATTGTTTGGTGGTTGTCATCTTGTCTTTTTCTCCTGATGTGACTTGAGGGGAATTCGGTCGCAAAGTCTCCCCCGAACGACCTGATTAGTCCATAGGGGATTTCCCCCATTTGGCCCGGGAACCCCCCGAACAAGTCCAGGCGGCCGGTATCCATGCCACGATGACATCAGCCAATGAAGCGCCAGCCGATCTTCACCGAAGTCCTGCTGCTCAACGCAGCCATGGTTGCCCTGGCGACCGCCGGCGCCGCACTTGCCACCGGCTTCGACACCAGCCACATCGAACTCCTGCTTGCTATTGCCGCGGTGGCCGGGGGAATCACCTGCCTGCTCAACATCGCCGTCCTTCACCGCCGATTCTCGCCGCTTGAGGATGTGATCACCGAAATGGAGAAGGTTGACCTGGGCAGGCCGGGAGCGAACCTGCCCGACTGGATCGACGGAGTCGCGGAAACCGAGGAGGCAGAACGACTCGAGCTTGCTTTCCTGCGGATGATGCGACGACTCGAAGCCGAGCGTCGGCGCAGCTCAAGCGCCGCTCTGACCGCACAGGAGGAAGAACGTGCGCGGGTTGCACGTGACCTCCACGACCAGGTCAACCAGTCGTTGACTGGAGTTCTGTTGCGTCTGGAGGCAACACGGTCCGAAGCTCCGCCTGAGCTCGCCATCGAGATCGAAGAAACCAGCCGACTCGCTCATCAGGCCATGGATGAACTTCTCACGGTCGCCCGTCAACTCCGACCCACCGCGCTCGACGATCTCGGCCTCAGAGCGGCAATCGCTGGTCTGGTCGAGCAACTCGAGGTCCCTGATCTGGCCGCGACCTTCAGTTGCGAGGATGATCCGGCCGGTCTTGACCCGGATGTCCAGCTCGTCATCTACCGGGTTTCCCAGGAGGCGATCGGCAATGCCGTCCGCCACAGCGGCGCCAGCCGGATTGATATCCATCTGAACCGTGTCGGCAAGAGCTTCGTCCTCACGGTCGCTGATGACGGCAGCGGCTTCAGTTTCGACCAGGCGACCTCGGGGCTCGGCCTTGGTGGCATGCGGGAACGGGCGATCCTGGTCGGAGGCTCGGTGGATGTCGAATCTCGGACCGGGCTCGGAACCACGATTCGGCTGACCGTGCCGGTTCGAGACAGCGAGGCAACATGAAGGTTGTAATCGCCGATGACCACGGAATTGTCCGGTCGGGGATCAGGCTGTTACTGGAGCGCCAGGGAGACATCGAAGTAATCGCCGAGGCCGCGGATGGAATCGGGGCGCGTGACACTGTGGTTCGCGAGAAGCCCGACCTGGCGATCCTTGACGTGAAAATGCCCGGCCTGACAGGCCTCCAGGCGACCCGTGAGATCAAGGCCCAGGCCCCGGAAACCAATGTCCTGATCCTCTCGATGCATGACGACGAGCGTTATCTCTTCGAGGCTCTGAAAGCCGGAGCCTCAGGTTACGTGCTCAAATCACAGGCCGACACCGACCTGCTGAACGCAATCCGGGCGGTCGAACGAGGCGAGCCCTTCCTCTCGCCCGGAGCGCAGCAGGCGCTGATCCGGGACCTGCTCGAAACGGGTGAGCCGGCGGGTTCAGATCTCACACCGCGCGAGGAAGAGATCGTGAAGCTTGTCGCAGAGGCGAACACGACAAGGGAGATCGCCGGGATGCTTCACCTTTCCGAAAAGACAGTCGAGAACCACCGGGGCAACGCGATGAAGAAACTCGGCATGCGTGACCGGGTAGAGCTGGTCCGTTATGCGATCCGACAGGGGCTGATCGAACCTTGACCGCAAACGGAAAGAGTGCCGACAAGGTAGCCCTGAGTCCCGGACTCGAGGTATTGATCCGGCCGATTCGGCCGACCGACAAGGTGCTGCTTGCCGAGGGTTTTGAACGTCTCAGCCCGGAGGCCCGCTACGCCCGGTTCTTCGCCCCGGTCGTGCGACTGAATGACCTTGATCTCGCCTACCTGACCGAGGTTGACCATCACAAGCACGAGGCACTGGTCGCGATAGACCCGGATGAAGGCGACCTGGTCGGGGTTGCCCGGTTCATCCGTACGTCACCCCTCCGGGACCGCGCCGCCGAAGTCGCCATCGTGATCGCCGACTCCTGGCGGGGGAAGGGCCTCGGCAAGGCGCTTCTTTCCCGCCTCGCCACCCGCGCCCGGGAAGAGGGGGTGACTCACTTCCTGGCGGTGATCCTTGCCGAAAACGAGAACGCCACCGATCTGTTCGAGAACTTCGCCCCGGAAAAGACCCGGGTTACAGCCGGGGATCCCGGACAGGTCGAAGTTCACATCGACCTGCCGTGGAGCGGGGAATTCTCGGATTCCGCGCTTGGTTACGCGCTCAGGTCAGCGGCACGCGGAAGCCACCGGTACCGGACCTGGCGCCGGATGCGTCGTCGACTCCATCGACGGCGGCGCACGGAATCCGAACCGGAAACCGACAAAACCGACTAATGCTCTAGGATTTATCTGATGCTCTTCTCGACCAAAGCCGAGTACGGAGTTCGACTGATGGTCGAACTCGGACGCCAGCCGAACACCGGCCCCGTATCGCTGAATGCGATCGCGGAAGCCGAGCGACTGCCGCTTTCGTATCTGGAGCACCTCGTGGCGAAGCTGCGCCAGGCCGGACTGGTCACCTCGACCCGTGGCGCCCACGGCGGCTACAGCCTCGCCCATCCGGCCGGGCAGATCACCATGGTCGAGGTAGTCGAGGCACTCGAAGGCCCGATTGCGCCGATGGAGTGTTTCCACGAGACCCCGGAAGGCAAGGTGCTTTGCTCCCATGAGGAAAGCAGCGACCGGGCCTGTGCGACCAAGCTGCTCTGGACCCGGGTTCAGAGCGGAGTGAACAAGGCGCTGGCCGGGACCACCCTGGCTGAACTCGTCGAGTTCTCCCGCCCGGCTGAAGAGCGAGTGAACAGCAAGACCGCCGTCGGCAGCGCCGCCTGACCCGCCGGCCGACCGGAATTCGAAAAGAGAACGGAGCAACCCGTGGCAGAGCTTGAGATAAAGAACCTTCACGTCAGCGTCGAAGAGAAGGAGATCCTGAAGGGTCTCGACCTGACCGTCGAAAAGGGCCGCGTGCATGCGCTGATGGGCCCGAACGGTTCCGGCAAGTCCACCCTTGCCAACGTGATCATGGGCCATCCTGCGCTCGAAGTCACCGAAGGCTCGATTGTCTTCAACGGCGAAGACATCACCGATGCCGGCCCGGATGAGCGCGCCCAGCTCGGCCTGTTCATGGCCTTCCAGTACCCGGTCGCGATTCCTGGCGTGGCGGTCAGCAAGTACCTGCGGATGATTCTCAACGCGCAGCGCGAAGCCCGGGGGGAGCAGCCCCTGAAGATCAAGGATTTCGCCGCCCAGGCACGGGAAGCGATGGACCTGGCGAACATCCCCCAGGAGTTCTCCAGCCGTTATCTGAACGACGGGTTCTCTGGTGGCGAGAAGAAGCGCATGGAGCTGCTCCAGCTGGCGCTGCTCAGGCCTCAGATCGCGATCCTTGACGAGACTGATTCCGGGCTTGACATCGACGCGCTGCGCACCGTTGCCGAGGGCATCAACAAGTTCACCGGTCCGGACATGGGCGCCCTGGTAATCACCCACTACCAGCGTCTCCTCCACATGGTCGAGCCCGATCTTGTCCACGTGATGTTTGACGGCCGCATCGTCAAGGAAGGCGGCAAGGAACTCGTTGACCAGCTCGAAGCCGAGGGCTATGGCTGGATCAAGGAGGAGGTCGAGGCGGCCGCCTGATGGCAGCCGACTCTACTTCTGCGGCGATACCGACGAAAACCGTGTCGGTTGAATCGATCCGTTCGCAGTTCCCGATCCTCTCCCGGGAGGTCAAGGGCAAGCCGCTCGTATATCTGGACAACGGGGCCACCGCCCAGAAGCCCCTGGCCGTTATCGAGGCTATGGACACTTACTACCGCGAACACAACGCGAACGTACATCGCGGTGTCCACACGCTTTCCGAGGAGGCGACGGACCTCTACGAGGGCGCCCGGTCCAAGGTAGCGGCGCTGCTCGGAGCCGCCTCCCCCCGGGAGGTCGTCTTCGCGAGGAACGTCACCTCCGCCTTCAATCTGGTCGCCCGCTCATGGGGCGCCGCCAATCTCGGGCCGGGTGACCGAATCCTGCTGACCGAGATGGAGCATCACGCGAACATCGTGCCCTGGTACATGGTCGCCAGGCAGACCGGAGCCGAGCTCGAGTTCGCTCCGATCGATGACGAAGGCCGGCTCGACCGGGCCGCACTCACCGAAGCCCTGGGTCGCAGCCCCAAGGTGTTCGCCTTCACCCATGTCTCGAATGTGCTCGGCACCAGAAACCCGGTAGTCGAAATCGCCGCCGAGGCGAAAGCTGCTGGGGCCCTGACCGTGATCGACGGTGCCCAGGCGGTGCCGAAGTTCCCGGTAAGCGTGACCGAGATCGGGGCCGATTTTTACGGCTTCACCGGCCACAAGCTCTATGGGCCGACCGGGATCGGCGTGATGTGGGGTCGCCGCGAGCTCTGGGAGGCAATGGAGCCTTTCGAGGGCGGAGGCTCGATGATCAACAAGGTCACTCCGGAGAAGATCACCTGGGCTTCGGTCCCGGCGAAGTTCGAGGCGGGCACTCCGCCGATCGCCGAAGCCGCCGGTCTTGCCGCAGCAGTGGATTGGGTTCAGTCAGTCGGCTTCCCGGCGATCGAGGCGCACGAGATCGAGTTGACCGCTTACGCTCTCCCCCGCCTTGCCGAGGTTCCAGGCCTGAAGATCTTCGGTCCCGAAGATACGGCTGGCCGCGAGGGCATCATCTCCTTCGAGCTTGAGGGCGTCCACCCCCACGATGTCTCCGAGATCCTCGACCGCCACGGGGTCGCGGTCCGGGCTGGTCACCACTGCGCCCAGATCCTGATGCGCCGGCTTGATGTTTCGGCCACCACCAGGGCCAGCTTCGCGGTCTACAACACGACAGCCGAGGTAGACACCCTGATCGAAGCCCTGCACGACGCCCGCCGGATCTTCGGTCTCTGAAGGCTTGCGTCCCGGCGGTACCCCCTGCCTGAAGGGTCAGTCGAGACCGAGTGCGATCAGGAGGGCGCGGTCGAGCTCAAGTGACTTTTGCGCGCTCAGATAGCACGCGACTTCCCCAGCATCTGTTTCGGAAGGGTCGCCAAGTCATCACAGTTGACCACCGACCCGGGACGGATTTCCAGCCTGTCTTCGTCAAGGGCGACCTCTGCGGGGTGACCTCTGCGGGTTGAGCTCACGAAAGCCACAGTGACCGATCCGGGCACGGGTATCGCCTCCTGCCGGGTCAGGACCACGCAGGGATGTGGTCCGGTGCGAGGGAAGTCAACTTCGTAGAGACCGCCACGGTGGATCAAAGCTCTTCATCCTGACCGGCCCTGGCCCCGGACAGGCGGTCATCGAGCAGCTCGCTGTCTACCGTCGCAAACCACTTGTCGGGAGGGTTCCTCGTGTAGGCGTCACGATAGGACTCACCCCCAGTGAAGCCCGGCTGAAGCTCTCAGCTAGTCTCAGTCGGGATGGAAGAGCTCTACCGCGAACAGATACTCGAGCACTACAAGCGTCCTCACAACTTTGGGGAGATCGAGAATCCCGACCTGGAATTCGAGGACACCAACCCGTTCTGTGGCGATGAGCAGCATGTAATGATCAAGCTCGACGAGAACGACCGGGTCAGCGAAGTCAAGTTCGAAGGCCAGGGCTGCGCGATATCAACCGCCGCCACCTCCCTCCTCACCGACGAACTTGTCGGAATGAGTCGCGAAGAATTGATCAGGCTGCCGAAGGAATACGTCCTCGACCTGCTCGGTATCGACATCTCCGCCACCCGGATGAAATGCGCCCTGCTCGGCCTCAAGGTCGTAAAGGGAGCCGGTCTCGGCAAGGTCGTTGACTGGGAAGACGCCGGAGAGCAAGGCGACCCCTCTCTGGCCTCCGAGGTCTAGCGCACCTCAATCGGCTTTGAACGGCCTGGCCCGGGCGGCCGGCGCGAGCAGGGCGACCGCGACCAGGGCGAACAGCACGACCAGCATCGCCGAACGCAGCCCGAAGTGCTCACCCAGGAATCCGAGCAGGGGCGGTCCGACCAGGAAGGCGACATAACCGGCCGACGCCACAAGCCCTACCCGACCAACCGAGTCAGGACCGGAATCAGCCGCCGCCGCGATCGCGACCGGGAATCCGAGTGAAACGCCGAGGCCCCAGAGCAAGACAGAGATTCCTGCCAGGACAGCATTGTCCGTGAAGATCACCACCGTGACGCCGAACAGGGCGAGTAGTGCTCCGCCGCGAAGCACCGCGACCCGCCCGTACCGTTCAAGCAGAAACCGGCCGACGAACCGGCCGAGCGTCATTGTCGCCGCGAACCCGGCGAAGACGAGCGACCCCGATGATTCCGCCAGGTCGAAATCATCAACCATGAGCAGGGGAAGCCAGTCCGTGGCAGATCCTTCGGCGAGGGCCATGGCGAGCAGGATCCCCGCGATCAGAAGCAGCCGGATGTCTTTCCAGAGTGGCTCGGCTTCTACCGGCTCTGCCTGAGCTACCTTCTCTTCCTTTCCGAACCCCGGGGCGATGCCGGCGATCGCCCAGATCAGAATCGGAACGCAGATCGCAGCGATGGCGAGCAGGCTCGGCATCAAAGGAACATCAAAGTGAGTGAACCCGATCCCGATGATCGCTCCGAGCAGGGTTCCGGCGCTGAAAAAGCCGTGAAGCTCGACCAGTACGGGTGCCCTGGTGATGCGCTCGACCTCCGCTCCCTCAATGTTGATTGCAACTTCCGCAGAGCCGATCCCGAGTCCGAAAAGCATCAGTCCGAGGAAGACGAGTGGGGCCGACGGAAGCCCGCCGCCCAGGGCGATCAGGGCCACACCGAGAACAAGCAGGCTGAGACCATTGGTGATTACGGTTTTCGTTCCCAGACGACGAACCAGATGGGCCGAACTGAGAATGCCGGTCATTGACCCGACCGAGACGCCGAACAGCAGCAGCCCCATCTCCGCGGTTGAAGCTCCGAGCGCATCCCGGATCGCCGGGGTCCGGGTGATCCACGAGGCGAGCACAAGGCCCGGTACGAACAGAAATATGTAGGCCGAGATCCGGCGTCTGAGCAGCATCTTGTCGGTCCCTGCCTTTGGAAAGCCACAGTACCGGTTGGCTTCGGGAGCATGCGGTAGCGTCATGCACATGAGCACCCCCAGGTGGCCTCGTCCGGGATCTTCCTGCTCGCCTCTGTACCTGCGCGCTGCCAGGGCTCGCTGATCGGAGTCATGGTGGCCTTGAAGAACGCGATCCGGACCTTGTACCCCGGCTATTTCGCGTTGATCATGGCCACCGGAATCATCTCCAACGGCTTCTATCTGCTTGACGTAAAACCGATCTCTAACGCCTTGCTGGTGGTTGACTCGGCGGCGTTCCTGGTCCTGATCCCGATGACTTTCGCCCGCGTCTTCATGTTCCCGAAGCAGATCTGGGATGACCTCGTCAATCCACGGCTGGTCTTCTCGTTTTTCACGATCGTCGCCGGCGCCAACGTGTTCGGGGTCCAATTGCTTCTTCGTGGCCATGTGACGCTGGCCGTGGCACTCTGGTGTCTTTCGCTCGCTGTGTGGATTCCCCTCAGTTACTTCAGCTTCTCGGTCCTTACTTTTCGCGACACCGACCAGAATGTCGGTGTGGTCGGTGGTGGCTGGCTGATCGCGATCGTCGGCGCGGAATCAATCGCGACCCTGGGCGGGAAGTTGAGTGCCGAGGTCAGTTCACAGGCCGATCTGATTTTCGTGGTCTCCCATTCCTTCTGGGGCATCGGCATCCTGCTCTACCTGATTTTCGTCACCCTGTTTGCGTACCGGATCTTTTTCTTCCGGGTGACTGCCGAAGAGATGAACCCGTTGTTCTGGGTGGTGATGGGCGCGGCTGCGATCACCGTGAATGCGGGCTCGGCGATGATGATCGCTGAAGACCAGATCGGCTATCTCTCGAACATGAAGCCCTTCGTGGACGGTATTTCACTGGTGTTCTGGGCCTGGGCCACCTGGCTGATTCCCCTCCTGGTGATTTTCGGGGTCTAGCGGCATGTTGTGATGAAGGCCCCTCTCGAATACAGCCCGATGTACTGGAGCCTGGTCTTCCCCCTGGGGATGTACACGGTCGCAAGCTGGCAGCTCGCCGCAGCGGACGAGTTCACTTTCATGAAGCAGATCCCGGAGGCAACCATCTGGATTGCCTTCCTCGCCTGGCTGATTGTCATGACCGGCCTGATCCGCAGCATCCTCCGCGGGCTCCGCTCCCGCGCCTGAGCACTGGCATGGGCCAGCCCACCCGAGCGGCCAAGCGGGAAGTGGCCACATGTTCGGTCAGGGGCGGCTAACCGTTCAGAGCCGATTCGAATGCCGCGAACGTCGTCTGGTCGAACAGCACGAACGTCACCTCGAGATCCCCGGCCTCTGCCCGAACGGTCTCGACCGCGATTCGCGCCGCCCCCTCCAACGGATAGCCGAAGACCCCGGTCGAGATCGCGGGGAAGGCGATCGTCTTCACCTGACATTCCCGAGCGAGATCCAGGCTGCTGCGATATGCCTTGGCCAGCAGCTCGGCCTCCTTCCCACCGTGTTCCCCGTAGACCGGGCCAACCGCATGGATCACCCAGTCGACGTTCAAGTCGAAGCCCTAGAACGAGAGTACCCACGTCGACATAGCTTCGAGTGAAATGACCGGACCCCCGTTTGTTGGTCCACCCCGGGTGAGTAAGGTGGACCCCGTTTTCTGGACAGCGGTTTGAGTGGGTTTTGCTGCGAGAATCAGCCTGGTTGGCTGGAAGGAGCAGTGATGACGAAACGCAAGCGCAGGAATCATTCGGCGAAGTTCAAGGCGAAGGTCGCTTTGGCGGCGCTTTGGGAGGATCAAACCTTGGCGGAGCTCGCGGCCAGGTTTGATCTTCATCCGAATTAGATCACCTCGTGGAAGCGGCATCTGCTCGACGGGACTTGCGGGGTGTTCGAGACCGGGGCCGGTCAGGGCAGCGACGACGAGAAGGTCGGGGAGCTTTACCGCAAGATCGGGGAGCTCACGGTGGAGAGGGATTTTCTAGATTCCGGGCTGGCTCGCTTCGACCGGAAGTAAGACGGGCCATGATCGACACCGATCGTGTTCTGCCGGTCACTGGGCAGTGCGAGCTTTTGGGGGTGCCCCGCTCGACTTTCTATTACCAGCCGAAACCGGTCCCGGTCGAGGATCTTGAGCTGATGCGCCAGATCGACCGGATTCACTTGAAACGGCCGTCGGCTACGGCTTCGTCCAGACGGCTCGGTACCTCCTCGGAGATACGAATCGCAATCTGCGGCATACCGTTACGCATACCGCTTTGGGATGTCAGGTTGACCGTGCTCTAAGAGCAATCAACCCGAAACCTCCTTATATGATGCACTGATGCGGTAGCATCAACCCATGCGCACGACCCTCGAAATCGACGACGAAGTGGTCGCTGCCGCCAGGGAACTGGCAGCGATAGAAGGCAAGTCGCTTGGATCGGTCGTCTCGGATCTTGCCCGCAAGGGACTCACCCCGGCGAAGGTCGACAGTGAGGACGGTCTGCCGGTCATCCGGGTTCCGGCAGGTTCGACACCAATCACTCCCGAGATGGTCCGTCGGGCCCTCGACGAAGACTGACCAATGGCACTTCTGGACGTGAATGCGCTTGTCGCGCTCGCCTGGGATTCCCATATCCACCACCTGCGCATCAAGGAATGGTTCCTGGAACACGCAGATTCGGGCTGGCAGACCTGCCCGGTCACAGAAAGCGGGTTCGTCCGCGTTTCGGCGAACCCGAAGGTCCTGCCACAGCCAATCGATGTCGGGTCTGCACGGCTTGTCCTCGAGTCCCTGAAGCAGGCCGGCGCGCACCGTTTCCTTGTCGATGATGTTTCGATCACCGACCGGGAGTTCCCCGAAATCCAAGGCTATCGCCAGGTGACGGATGCCCATCTGCTGTCGATCGCCCGGAAAAACTCCAAGCCTTTGCTCACTTTCGATGCGGGGATCGGTGACCTGGCGGACAACGGAGAAGTAATCCTTCTCACCACCTAGGTCACTTCAGCTTCGGGGACCAGGCAGGTCAATCCGTATCGATGCGCCTGACCCCGGCCGCCGGAGCGAGCAGCATCGTCACGGCAAGCGCCCCGAAATGCCGGCTATCGCCCAGGCAAGAGCCGGGATCGAGATCGCAACCACGGCAAGGAAGTGCGCCATGACCGGAAAGCCGGTCGAGGTCAGGAGAATGCCGAGCAGGGCCCCGAGCAGGGTGCCGGCGCTGAAGAAGCCGTGAGGCTCGACCAGCACCGGTGCCCCGGTCAGCTGCTCCACCTCCGCCCCTTCAATGTTGATCGCGACCTAGGCCGAGCCGATCCCGAGACCGAAGCCCATCAACCCGACGAACACGAGAGGTTCGGAGTTCAGTCCGGCACCGGCCGCGACCAGTGCGACCCCCGACAGCAGCAAGCTGAGTCCAGCGAGGATCACCGCCCGGGTACCGAACCGTCGGACCAGCCGGGCCGAGCTGAGGATGCCGGTCATCGACCCGACCGAGACCCCGAAAAGCAGTAGCCCCATCTCGGCGGTCGAGGCTCCGAACGCATCGCGGATCGCCGGTGCGCGGGTGATCCAGGACGCAAACGCAAATCCCGGAACGAAGAGGAATATGTAGGTCGAGATCCTGCGTCTGTAAAGCAATGTGTCCGTCACTGACTCCGCGACGGCTCAGCCTACTGGCCGGTCAGTGCCGCCTCGAACGCCCGGAGGGCCTCGTCACTGAACAGGACGAAGGTGACCTCGATCTCCCCGGCTTCTTCCCGGACGGTCTCAACCGCGATTCGCGCCGCCTCTTCCAGCGGATACCCGAAGATCCCGGTACTGATCGCCGGGAAGGCGATCGTCTTCACCTGGTATTCCCGGGCTAGGTCCAGGCTGCTGCGATACGCCTTCGCCAGCAGCTCCGCCTCCGCTCCGCCATGGTTCCCGTAAACAGGGCCAACCGCATGAATCACCCGGTCGACATTCAAGTTGAAGCCCTTGGTCGCCAAGGCATCACCCACCGCGATCGGCCCTTGGGTTTTCAGCTCCTCCTGCCCCTCTTCATCCAGCCCGGGACCCGCCGCCTTCGAGATCGCCAACGCCACCCCACCCCCATGCATCAAACGGGAGTTAGCCGCATTGACGATCGCATCCCCTTCGAACTTGGCGATGTCTCCTCGCTCGAGCTTCATCGCCGGGTTGTTCGTCACGCCGCGGCGACCGAGCGGGCCGACTCGAATAGCTCGGCGGGCATGGGCCTTCGGAGCCGCCAGGTGAATCGAACGGGCTTCTCTCCCTCATGTGAGACGTAGTCGACCGGCCCAAGAAAGGTGAACGGAAGGGTGCCCAACTCGCCTTCATTGCGCTCCCGGACGAAGAGCAGGATGTTCGTTCCTCTTTCGCGATGGTTGATGTACCGCTGCACCGTGTCCTGGTGGGTCGCCTGCCCTGACTGCGACTCCCAATGAAAGAGCTCACGATTGATCGCATAGTCGCGGTACATGGTGGTCGGTGAGTAGTCACGCTCAGCCTTGTACAGGGTTACGAAGAAGACATCAGAGTTCGCCTCAGGAACCGGAAGAACCCCTTCCCGAGGCCCTTTGGGCTTGACCCCGGATCCGTACCCCAAAGCAGCTACTACCTCCTCACGGGAATACCTTGCATGAACGTTGAGTGGCTCGTCTGCCGGTTCGGAGACCTCAGTCAGCGTGGTAGCCCGCCTATCGAGAGCTCCAAACAGTTGGCTCAGTTCATCCTTCACGGTTTCCAAGGTCCAAAAATCCTTGAAGAATTCGTCAAGATCATCACGGCCAGATTTCCCCGAGCCAAGGCCCCAGGCGAGCATCGTCAATAGTCGCTGCTGGGTGAGGGAATGCTGAGCCAGAACGGGCGGACGGGCGGAGCTCAGAATCTGCCGATAGAAAGCGTTGCGTTCGGGATCATCGATGTGGGTCAAGCGGCTCAGGTTCCTCAGTGCAACAGTTTCGAGTTCCTCGTCTGCTGCTGCATGAGCGGGGAGACCCGCCCTTCTCCTGAAGAATGTCCAGGAGCGTTTTCCTCGGTAAATGTCCTCAAGGCGGTGTGCGAAATTCTCGACGAAATCTTCGAGGGTGATACCGGGTCCTGCTTGTTTGAGTTCAGCCACAAGCTGGGCTGGCTTCGAGTGGCGTGACGCCTCGCGGAGGCTGTCCAAAATGATCTCTTCGCTCACTCGGTCGAGGTCGATCGTGCACCCGGCGGGTAGAAACGGAAACTGTTTGGTTACCTGATCCTCGATGCTGCCCCGTCTCCTGTCGACGATGGCCGCGAGTTTTTGGTCAAACCGAAACTCCTTGCGATGCTGACCGATCAGGTCGATCACCGTCAAGTGACTCTTTCCTTCAGCCCGCCTGAGTCCACGACCGAGTTGCTGGGCGAACAGAGTTGCTGACTGGGTTGGACGTAGCAAGAGGAGACAATCGACATCCGGTACGTCCACCCCTTCACCCAGAACCTCGACCGAGAAAACACAACGAATCTCACCGCGTGCGAGGCGCGTCAAAGTCTCTGCCCTGAACTCGACTGAGTCATCGCCGGTCAAGGCAACGCTTTCCATACCTGCCTCGGTGAATTTCCGAGCCATGAAGCGCGCATGCTCTTTCGAAACGCAGAAGCCGAGGGCGCGCATGCTCCCGGGGTCAGCGACAATTCGCTGGACGTTCTCCAGGGTCTTCGCGACCCTGATGTCGTCACCGGTGTAGAGGTTGCTCAGCTCCTCCGTGACGTAGTTCCCCCGACGCCAGGTAACTTGACCAAGGTCGATGCCGTCCGCTACGCCGAAGTACTGGAAGGGCACTAGGAATCCTTGGTCAATCGCCTCCCAAAGTCGAAGCTCGACAGCGATCCGGCCACCAAACCACTCCGTAACGTCCTGACCGTCGAGTCGTTCCGGAGTGGCAGTCAGCCCCAAGAGTTCCCTAGGTCGAAGGTGACTGAGGAGCCGATCGTAGCTAGCTGCTTTCGCGTGGTGGAACTCATCGACCACGACGACGTCGAACGCCTCGGGATCGATCGCGTCAATCCTGTCCTGACCAAGTGATTGCACCATCGCAAACACATGGCTGCCCTGGGCGATTCTTCCTCCGCCGTGGATTTCACCGAACGACTCATCTCTCATCACAGCCCGGTATGTCGCCAGGGACTGTCTCAAGATCTCCTCCCGGTGCGCGATGAAAAGCAGCGACGGGCGATTCCCCAGAGCTTTCTCTAACCGTCGGTAATCGAGAGCGGCCACAACAGTCTTGCCAGTACCGGTTGCCGCCACTACAAGGTTCTTGTGGCGGTCGCGACGCTCTCGTTCAAATCGAAGGGTTTCCAGCATGCGTTCCTGATGGGGGTAAGGCCTAACCTCGAGGTTCGCGAATGTGATGGTGTTGCTTTCACCGAGTGATCGACGATCGTGTTGAACCAATGCTTCCTCAAGAGCGTCCCCGTTCATCTCGGGGTCGTACACCTCGAAGTGCTCGGAAGCCCAGTGACTTTCGAAGGTCATCCGTACGCGGTCGATCACATGCCCCGCATCTGAGGATGAGAGTCGGACGTTCCACTCGAGTCCATCGAACAGTGCCGTATGCGACAGGTTTGAAGAACCCACGTAGGCAGTGTTCAGACCCGAGTCGCGCTCCAGCAACCAAGCCTTGGCGTGAAGCTTCGTCGTTCGCGCGTCGAGCGCTACTCGGACTTCCGCCCCCAAGGAGTGCAGTTCGTCGACAGCCCGCTTCTCAGTGGCTCCCATGTAGGTAGTGGTGATCACTCGAACTTGGCCACCTCGCCGAACTACACCTTCCAGGGCTTCACGCAGCTGGCGAACTCCTGACCAGATGACGAACGCGCAGATCAGATCGACTCGATCGGCCGATGCCAACTCGGCCTTGAGCTCGGACCCAATGTTCGGTTGGCCTTCGGCATTGACCAAAAGGTCGCTTTGACTGAAGGGCGTGGCGGGCCTGGTTGGCAGGTCAACCACGCTTCCGGTCGTTGAAACCGGCTTGATGCCTTCTAAAACGCGCGCCGGCAGATCGATCGCGTCGAGTGATTCTGGGTCGAGCAGACGGAGAACCTCGTTTACGGTAGCCGCTTGGTCGCTGGACGGTTGGTCGTCATCTAGGCCGATGCGAATCTGGTCGCGTGCAAAAAGGGCCAACCTGGAGGGAGCTTCGGCCGGATCAAGTTCTGAGACTTCCAACCGTTCGTCTATCAGCAACTCGAGCCTGCGAGCGAGAGACTCGGTCACGAGTTCATCCCGCGGCCCGGGTTTGAAACCTTCCTCTCCCTCGTCAGACACGGGCAGATCATATGGGTGGATCCAGCCTCAGACCGGAATCACAAGTGTGTGACGGAATAGCAACGGAGTGGTGCGAATCTCTTGACGACGCCACTCACGGGAGTAGTCTGAATTTATGGCCCTTCAGCCTCAACAGACTTCCTGGACCGATGAGCGGCTTGATGATCTGAATCAGTCGATTCGGGACGGGTTCGGCCGCAATGATCGGGACCATCAGGAGTTTCGGCAGGAGATGCGCGAAATGCGAGCTGAAATGAACGATCGGTTCGACCGCATGAGCGATCGGTTCGACTCGTTCCAGCGAGTCATGATCGTTGGGCTGTTCTCCATGTGCGGGGCTATCCTCGCGTCCGTGGTCGCCGGGCTGATCACCCTCAACTGATTCCCTGCTCGCCAAATTCCGCATGGGAAGTGCATTAGGGAACCCTAATAGATGCTGCCCGGCGGTGGGCTTCGTTAGAATCTAATTCCGAGCCTGATTGTCGGCTTATTTTCCGGGTATGTCCGCAACTGGCCTGTGGTCCAGCGCACTCCCGGCCCCCTCCCCTTCACCTTCATGAGCAACGAAACGACAAAAATCCCCGTATGCCCTGTCTCCGAGCTTTTGCCCGGCGACCGCCGGATCATCGAACACGAAGGCGAGCTGCTCGCTGTTGTGAACTGCGCCGGCGAACTGTTCGGAATCGAGGATCGCTGCTCCCATGACGACGGGCCGCTCGCGGAGGGCGAAATTGACCAGGAAGCCTGCACCCTGGAATGCCCACGGCACGGCTCCCTCTTCGACCTGCGGACCGGCAAGCCGAAGACCCTGCCGGCCTACCAGCCGGTCAACGTTTTCAAGGTCGAAGTAATCGACGACATCATCACCCTGGAGGTTTGATCCATGGCTACCGCCGAAGTACTCGCCGAAAAAGAAAAAGTTCAGGGGATCAACTCTGACTACACCGAAAAGTTCGGTTTCAGCGATCCCGAAACCGGCTACGCCTACAAGGCCCCCAAGGGGCTAACCCGCCAGATCGTCGAACAGATTTCCGAATACAAGGACGAGCCGGAATGGATGCGTGACTTCCGCCTCAAGGCGCTGGAAATTTTCGAATCCAAGCCGACTCCGCAATGGGGTGCTGACCTCGACCAGATCGACTTCGATGACATCCACTACTTCGTTCGCGCCTCCGAGAAAAACAGCACCGACTGGTCCGAGGTCCCCGAAGACATCAAGAACACCTTCGACCGTCTCGGCATCCCCGAAGCAGAACAGAAGTTCCTCTCCGGGGTCGGGGCCCAGTACGAATCCGAAGTCGTCTACCACCAGGTAAACGAGAAGCTCGAAGCTCAGGGCGTGATCTTCACCGACATGGACACCGCGCTCCGCGAGCATGAAGACCTGATCAAGGAATACTGGGCGACCGTCATCCCGGCCAATGACAACAGGCTGGCCGCGCTGAACTCGGCGGTCTGGTCCGGTGGCTCCTTCGTCTATGTGCCGAAGGGCGTCAAGGTCGAGATGCCGCTCCAGGCCTACTTCCGGATCAACACCGAAAACATGGGCCAGTTCGAACGAACCCTGATCATCGCCGAGGAAGACTCGGACGTTCACTACATCGAGGGCTGCACCGCCCCCACCTACTCGACTGATTCGCTCCACTCCGCGGTGGTTGAAATCATCGCCAAGCCCGGCTCCCGGGTGCGGTACACCACCGTCCAGAACTGGTCACAGAACGTCTTCAACCTTGTGACCAAGCGGGCGATCGCCCAGGAACGGGCGACCATGGAATGGGTCGACTGCAACCTCGGTTCGAAGGTCACCATGAAATACCCGGCGATCTACCTGCTCGGCGAGGAAGCCCACGGCGAAGTGCTCTCGATCGCTTTCGCCGGTGAAGGCCAGCATCAGGACGCCGGCGCCAAGATCATTCACGCCGCCCCCAACACCACATCATCGGTCTTCTCGAAGTCGATCTCAAAGGATGGTGGCCGCTCCACCTACCGCGGGCTGCTCGAAGTCGCCGACGGCGCGACCGGCACCCGCTCCAAGGTGGTCTGCGATGCCCTGCTGCTCGATGAGAAGAGCCAATCCGACACCTACCCGACGATCCGGATCGGCGAGTCCGACGCCGACATGGGCCACGAGGCGACCGTCTCCAAGGTCGGCGACGACATGCTGTTCTACCTCCAGAGCCGCGGTCTGAACGAGGAAGACGCCTCGAAGATGATCGTCAACGGCTTCATCGAACCGGTCACCAAGGAACTGCCGATGGAGTACGCGGTTGAACTGAACCGTCTGATCGAACTGCAGATGGAGGGTTCAATTGGCTAGCTCAGGCTCCGTGGAGATGACAGTCACCGAACCCGCCTGGCTGACCGAACGGCGCGAAAAAGGTACCCGACTGGTCGAGACGATCGAGCTTCCCAATGCCAAAACCAAAGGCTGGGAATTCACCGACATCTCAAAGCTGGACCTCGACGCCTACGCCGACAGTCCGGCAGAGGTGACGATCAGCGGCGGCTCCGATGAAATCGTCGTGTTGCCGCTCAACGAAGCCCTCGCGGACCACTCCGATCTGCTGGCCGGGAAGCTCGGTTCGCTCGTTTCCACCGATGACCCGTTTGTCGCCCGCAACGAAGCCGCGCTCGGTGACGGTGTGCTCGTCTACGTGCCGAAAAACGTTGAATGCGAAGAGGCAGTCAGAATCGACCTGAAACTCGACACCGACGGTGTCGCCGTGAACTGGCGAACCTTGATCGTGCTCGAGGAAGGCGCCAGGGCCGAAGTCTGGGAACACCACGGATCCGACTCCGACGAAACCGACGCACTGCTCAACACCGTGGTCGAACTGGTTGTCGGCCCGGCCGCCAACCTTCACTACGTCTCAACCCAAGACCACACCGAAAAAGCCTGGCTCTTCTCAACCCAGCGCGGCGAAGTCCAGCGCGACGGCTCGCTCGACTGGGCGACACTCGGCTTCGGCGGAGGCGGCGGCAAGGTACGCATGACCACCAACCTGGCCGGCACCGGCTCAGACGCGAAAGTCACCGGTGGCTATGCGGGCGGCAACTCCCAGCACATCGATTACGACACACTCCAGGAACACGCGGCCGAACACACCACTTCCGACCTCGCCTTCCGCGGAGTCCTGGCAGACAGCTCCACGGCTGTCTGGCGCGGCATGATCAAAGTGGATGAAGGTGCCCAGCAGACCGACGCCTTCCAGGAATGCCGCAACATGCTGCTCTCCACCGATGCTCACGCGGATGCGATCCCGGGACTTGAGATCCTCGCCGACGACGTTGCCTGCACTCACGCGGCGGCGATCGCCCAGGTCGACAAGGACCAGCTCTTTTATCTTGAGTCACGCGGCCTGAGCGAGGAAACCTCGCGCAGCCTTGTGGTCGAAGGGTTCCTGCAGTCGCTGGTCGAACGGCTCGGCGAAGGCAGCGTCCGTGAAGAGATCGCGGAGCGTCTGGAGCGCCGGCTCGCAGAAATCCTCTAGGGATTCCAGGAAAGCGGCAATGCCGCAGGTGCTCCCCGATCACATAACCACGGTCCTGTTCGACATGGACGGGGTGCTGATTGATTCCTCGGTCGCGGTCGAGATGGCTTACGGCGAGTGGGCGAGGGAGAACGGATACCGCCGGGACGAAGTGCTTGAAATCGTCCACGGACGCCGGACCATCGAGGTAGTTCAACACTTTGGCTTCGACGAAGACCCGGAAGGCGAAGCCGACCGGCTGGAACGTCTGATCGCGGAGAAGGCAACGACCGAGCATGCGATCCGGCCCACCTGTGATCTCTTTCGTTCACTGGATTCGGCGCGACTGGCCGTGGCTACATCCGCCCGGAGGGCCACGGCTCTCAGCAACCTCCGGGTGCTCGGGCTTGAGCGGCCCACGGTTCTGGTCACGGGCCAGGACGTCAGGCTCGGCAAGCCGGCCCCTGATCCCTACCTCCTTGCGGCCGGGAAACTGGGTGTTCATCCCGGAGAATGCGTGGTAATAGAAGATGCCCCGGCCGGCATTCAGGCTGGACTCGCGGCGGGCGCCTATGTGATCGCGTTGACAACGACTCACAAGGCAGACGAGCTCAAAGCAGCTGATCAGGTCACGGAACCAGAGCGATTGCGGGACATTTTCAGACAGCTCACCGCATAGATGCGGCGGTGACCACGCTGGTCAGAGGCGCGAGTAGCGACGCATGGTCAGGGGAGCGAAAATCGCAATCAGGATTGCCGAGGATGCGAAAACCCAGATCAGGTCGGAGGTCTCGGCACCAGTGCCCATCAAACCCCGGACCGCGCTGGTCAGGTGGGTAACCGGATTGAGATTTACAACCGTCTGAAGCCAATTCGGCATGGTGTCCGGGTTGACAAAGATGTTCGAGGCGAACATCAACGGGAACAGCACCGTCATCGCGAGATTGAGGACCGCTTCCGGGGTCCGCATGACCAGGCCCAGCAGGGTCCAGATCCAGGAGACACTGAAAGCGAACACGATCGTCAGGCCGATGCCGGCGACCACACCGAGCACCCCGCCGGCCGGCCGGAACCCGATGATCAGGCTGAGGATCAACACCACCGTGGCAGCGAGAATGAAACGCACTGCATCACCGAGCAGCAGACCGACCATCGGTGCCGGACGCCAAATCGGCAGGGAACGGAAACGATCGAAGACACCCTTCTTGATGTCGTTGTTCAAACCCATCCCCGCGTACATCGTTATGAAGACAACCGTCTGAACGAGGATGCCCGGGGCCAGAACCTGGATGTACTCGGTCGGAGAACCCTCGAGTGCGCCGCCGAACAGGTAGGTGAAGAGCAGGGTGAACATGATCGGGAACATGGTCACGTCAAAGAGCTGCTCCGGCACATGCTTGATCTTCAGCATTGCCCGCCAGCCGAAAGTAAGCGAGGCCGAAACCGGTCCCGGACGATCGGGCCGGTTTCGACCGCCGAGAACCGAACG
>JAGQUU010000163.1 GCA_020438345.1 Solirubrobacterales bacterium
AGTCCTGCCGCCAAAGCCAGCGGGCTGCCGTTCGGGTTGCGGCCACTGGCGCGGGAAACCGGGCTGCGAATCGAGCCTGGCTTCCCCGGAGGGGAAATCTGGACAGATGACCACGCTCCGGTCGAGTGGCTCGTCGACCTTTCACTCCTGGACTATGCGAGTGAGTGAAACGGACAGACCCGCGCGCGGACCGGCCGGCAACCGAACCCTTGAGCGGGCTCCCTTCCGGGCCTGGCTGGTCACCGGCCCGGTCGGTCGGCTGGTCGGCTTTACGCTCGATTTCGCCAAAGCGTTGAGGTCCCACCTCAAAGCCAAGAAGGCCAGCCGGGGCGCGAAACAGTCGGCTCCTCGCTAGGCTCAACCGACCTTGAAGACCACCGTTACTGAACTAGAAGATTCGAGGGCACGAGTCGAGGTCGAAATTCCGGCCGATGAAGTGTCCGTCCAGGTCCAGCGGGCCGCCAGGGCCCTCGCCCGCGAAATGCGCATGCCCGGTTTCCGCAAGGGCAAGGCTCCACCTTCGCTTGCCATCCAGCGGCTCGGCTTCGAAACCGTCTTTCAGGAGGCGATTCAGGAAGCACTGCCGGAGTGGTATCAGCAGTCGGTCTACGAATCCGGTGTGGTCCCGATCGGCAGTCCGGAGGTGGAAATCACCAAGCCCCCGACCGCCGAAGGCCAGGATCTCGAGTTCAGCTACGAAGTCGGTGTTCGTCCCGCCGCGGAGCTGGGTGAATACAAGGGTCTTGAAGTCGAGAAGGCTGGGACTGACGTTCCAGACGAGGTAATCGACCGTGAGATCGAACGACTTCGGGAAGGCATGTCCAGCCTCGACGTGGTCGAGCGCGCGGCAGAGGAAGGCGACCATGTTCTGGTCGATTTCGTCGGTTCTCTCGACGGGGTCGAGTTTGAAGGCGGCAGCGCCAACGACCATACGATCGAGATCGGCTCCGGCCAGTTGATCGATGACTTCGAGGAGCAGATCATCGGCGCAAAGTCCGGTGATGAGGTCGCGGTCAACGTGAACTTCCCCGAGGACTACGGAGCAGCGGAGCTGGCAGGCCAGAACGCTGACTTTGCGGTCACGGTGAAGGAGATTCGGGTCAAGGAACTACCCGAAGCCAACGATGATTTTGCTGCCGAGGCATCCGAGTTCGACACGATTGCCGAACTGCGGGCCGATATCGCCGAGAAGCTGGGCGAATCCGCAGAGCAGCGGATCGAACAGGAGTTTCGGGTCGCCGCGGTTGACGCCGCAGTTGCCAACGCAAAGGTCGGGATACCCGAGCCGATCCTCCGGGCCCGGGGAGAGGAACGCTGGGACCGGGTCGAGCGCCAGATGGCCCAGCAGGGCATGAACCCGGACACCTATCTCCAGATGCAGGGCAAGACCCGCGACGAGATCATCGACGAATCACTCGACGATGCAGACCAGGAAATCCGTCGTGAGGCGGTCCTGGTCGCCGTGGCCGATGCCGAGGGCATTGAAGTCACCGATGAAGAAATGGCCGAGGAGCTTGAGCACGCCGCCTCCCATGAGCGGACTACCGGCGCCAAGCTGCTGGAACGCCTCAAGCGGGATGGGCGCCACGAGATGGTCGCCGCCGACATCAAGGTCCGCAAGGCAATGGACGTAATCGCCGACGCGGCAAAATCAATCGAGATGTCAGCCGAGGAGGCCGGAAAGAAGCTCTGGGGAATCGGTGACGACGAAGAAGAAGATTCGGAAACCGAATCTTCCGAATAAGCAAGCCGGGCGGGGTCCGACCCGCCCTCCAGGTAGAACCCGCCGGCCCACAGGGGAACTAGATGGATGGGCCGGCTCTGCTGGAGTCGGCCCGATATCAACCCTCTATAGGATGATCGACATGAGTCCACTTGTCCCCATGGTCGTCGAACAGACCTCTCGCGGAGAGCGTTCGTTCGACATCTATTCCCGGCTCCTCAACGAGCGCATCATCTTCCTCGGCACCGGTGTGAACGAGGACATCGCCAACCTGGTGGTGGCCCAGTTGCTTCACCTGGATGCGGAGGATCCCGAGAAGGACATCAGCCTCTACATCAATTCGCCCGGTGGCTCCGTTTACGCGGGCCTGGCGATTTACGACACGATGCAGTTCATCAAGCCCGATGTCCAGACGATCTGCGTCGGCATCGCGATGAGCATGGGAGCGCTGCTGCTGGCCGGCGGAGCCGAAGGCAAGCGGATGTCACTGCCGAATTCGAAGATCCTGATCCACCAGGTATCTTCCGGATTCCAGGGTCAGGCTTCCGACATCGAGATCCACGCCAACGAGATCATCGACACCCGTGGCCGTCTCGACAAGATCCTCGCCAAACACACCAAGCAGGATCTCGAGAAGATCACCCATGACACCGAGCGTGACTACTTCATGAGCGCCGAGGATGCCGCCGAGTACGGCATCATCGACCGGGTGATCGAACACCGCTAGGAGCAGTATCTCCTTTCGAGGATTTCTTTCCGGAGCCGTCGCCTTCGTGGTGGCGGCTCTGCTTCTTGCAGGGTCGGCAGGTGCAGCCACTGTCCCCTTTGATGCGAAACCGGGTCAGGGGAACGAAGGCTTCCGGTTCAAGGACGGGACCGTAACCCCGCGACAGGCAATTCCATTTTCGGTGCAGCCGGTTCGCTTTCACTTCCGCTTCGCTGCCAGACAGAGCATGAAAGTCGTGATTCGTGTGTACCTGGTGGCCGGAGGCCGAAAGCGGGTAATCCGTCGAATCGTCACCGGCAGGCTTCAGCCTGGTCGCTGGCATCACCGAGGCTGGGATGGAAGAACCGGGCGGGGTCGACTCGCTCCAGCCGGTCACTACGGAGTTTTCGTCGGGCCGGTCGGTGGTCCCTTCAGCGGGCTTGGCAGGGTCCGGCTCCATGGACATCAGTTCCCGGTCGACGGGCCCCATGGCACCCGCGGCTACATCGGAGAGTTCGGGGCTCCCAGGGTCGACGGCCGAACCCACGAGGGCTTCGATGTCACCGCGGCCTGCGGCACGCCACTGGTTGCGGTACGCGCGGGGACCATCCTCAAAGCTGACTACGACCCTGAGCTTTACGGGAACTTCGTGGTGCTGAAGGGAAAAGGGGAGAGGCGGACCTACAAGTACTCGCATCTGCTCCGTCCGGCGGCTGTCCGGAAGGGTCAGATCGTCAGGGCCGGCCGGCGCCTCGGCTCGGTCGGCCAGACGGGCAACGCTGCCAGCACCCCCTGCCACCTCCACATCGAGATCCGGACCCGCGGCAGGCTCCTTAACCCGGAACCGATTCTCGATTCCTGGGACTGGTAGCTTCCTGCCCCGGCGCCGGTGGCGGTTAGCTTCTCGCGGCCAGGGACCGGGCGCAGTCGACGATTGTTTCTTCGACCGGGCGGGCTTCGATACCCAGCACTTCCCTGGCCCTGGTGGTGTCGAAGTTGCTTTTCTGTCCGATGTCTCCGACCAGGGCACGGGCGCCAGGGTCGAAGAGGGCCATTATTCGGACCATGAACTTCGGGGCTGTGCGGGTCGGGGCCTTCCTTGCCAGATCGGGCAGCCTCTCGCGGAGAATTTCCGAAACTTCGAGCAGCCAGAGGAAGGGGCCGGAAGCTATATAGCGCTGGCCACCGGCTTCGGGAATCTCCATCGCCGCGATATGGGCGGCCGAGACATCACGCACATCGACCCAGCTGAATCCGATCTTCGGCACCGCCGGCATTCCATCGAGCAGACGCTGGATCCCTTCGAGCGAGAATGAATCGTCGTCGGGCATCACCGGACCGAGGATGGCACTCGGGTTGATCACCGCGAGCTTCTCGCGCTCACCCCGCGAATCGACCAGCTCCCAGGCAGCGAGCTCGGCCAGCGTCTTGGACTGCGGATAGGCGGAGACCTTATCGATGTCAGTCCAGTCGAGTTCGGAGCAGACCCGGTCTTCCTGGTTGTTGCCTCCCCTGATCGCGGCTACTGGCGAGGTCATTACGACCCGTTCGACTCCCGCGTCAAGCGCAGCAGTGATCACCCGGGTTGCGCCGTCCACCGCAGGACGGATCAGTTCCTGCGGGTCCTTAGGCCTGGACGGCGGGAAGGGGGAGGCGATGTGGAGTACATAGCGGCAACCGGCGACCGCTTCGGTCCAGCCGGAATCCGACGCGAGGTCCGCCTCGAAGAATTCGATCCCGGCCGGACGACCCAGCTCGGCCGAGATGTTCTCCTCGATCGCTGGCGCTTTGGCTTTGTCGCGGACCGTGGTCCGGACATCGTAGCCCCGCTCCAGGAGATCAATGATCGCCCTGCCGCCGAGAAAGCCGGAGCCACCGGTGACCAGGACCGTTCCCTCAACAGCCGTAGCTTCCATCATGGAGACAGTGTAGGTGCGACAGCCGCCCGGGTGGCCATACTTGTGGCATGAGCAGATTCATCGATCTTTCGGCTCCGATCGAGCCGGGACCCGAAGGTGCCCCCGATGTAGTGCGTGTCGACGTTGAATACACGCCGCATGAGGAAGGTGCGAAGCAGATCGAGGCCCTCTTCGGTGTTGGCCCGGAACTGTTGCGCGACGGTGAAGGATGGGCGGTCGACACCTTCACTTTGCTCGGGACCCACAGCTCGACGCATGTCGATGCGCCCTGGCATTACAACTCGACGATTCAGGGCAAGCCGGCCGAAACGATCGACCAGCTTCCGCTCGACTGGTTCTTCCGCCCGGCCTTCCTGCTCGATTTTCATGAAAGAGCCGACGGTGAGGTGATCGAGGTCGCGGATCTCGAGACGGAGCTCGAACGGATCGACTACGAGGTCGCGGAGCGAGACATCTGCCTGGTCTGGACCGGCTGTGACCGCTACCTGGGTGCGATCGAATACATGGCGCATGGTCCCGGGGTCAGCGCGGCGGCAACCAGGTGGCTTTACGACCGCGGTGTGCGGGTCATGGGAATCGATGCGTGGGGCTGGGACCGGCCGCTCTGGATTCAGGCCGAAGAGGCGAAAGAGAAGGGCGAGGCCGGGATCTTCTGGGAAGCGCATCAGGCCGACATTCCCTACTCGCAGATCGAGCGTCTCTCGAACCTCGATCAGCTGCCTCCACATGGCTTCCAGGTTGCCTGCTTCCCGCTGAAGCTGGTCGGTGGAAGCGCAGCGCCGGCCCGGGTGGTCGCAATCCTCGACTGAGTGGCATTGCCGGTTCAGCTCACCCGCGTATCCGGTTCAACTTCCCCAATTGGCCTCGAACTTCCTGAAGCGCCGGGCCTGATCGGCAAGGGCGGTCTCTTTCGTTGCCCGATCCAGGAAGGAGCAGCGCAGGCCGTCATTGGCGAACTTCTTAAGGCGCCGGTAGCCGAAACCGTGCTGCCGAACGGCCTTCACGTACTGGCCGGTGAGATCGGTGCGGGAGACACCTTCGTCATCGGTTGAGAGTGTGACCTTGATGCCGGCCCGCACGTAGTCGGTAATCGGGTGGCGTCTGCCGGAGAGTTCAAGGATCTGCTGGTTCGAGGTCAGGTTTGATTCGAGGCAGACCCCCCTGGCTTTCATGCTGCGAAGGATCTGGGCGGGGTTTCGTTCCCAGCGCAGATCGGCACCGTGGCCGATCCGGTCGGTCCCGGCCACGTTCACAGCCTGCCGGATATGGAAGCGCAGGTTGGAAGGAGGCACAAGACCGGGAACGAGTTCGCCCGCGTGGAGGGTGACATGCTCACCCGGATAGACCGAACGCAGATAGCGGACCATTCTCATGTGAAGTTTGTAATTGCCGAGAGAATATGCCGCATCCTCGGGCTGGACCATGTTGAGCCCGGCCCAGCGGGGGTCGGCCGCCATCAACTCGAAGCCGAAGAGGAGCTGGGCGAAAACCACAGCGGGAGGCTGGTTTCGCAGCACCTGGACGTCGAAGTTGACCAGCACATCGCAACCCGGCCGCGGGTTCGCCGTGTCGCAGCCCATCCGGATCCAGGACCCCGAGATCGCGGCAGTTGCTGTCTCGCTGGCTGCCGGGATCGCATTCCTGATCCCCGCATCGAGCATTGCCTGACGCATCGCTTGAAAGTCCGGGTTGTAACCAGTTTGGTTGGCGACCGCCATGGAGGCGCCGAATTGCGGCGTGATCAGTGGCTCGATGTACTGGACGTTCTGGGAAGCGGCTCTCTGGGCAACCTGGGCCAGGCCGTCACCCTGGCGACCGCTGAAGGCGGGCCCGAAGAGGTCGAAGGTGGCAAAGAAATGGTTGTGCCCGGAGAAAGCGTCCGGGCGGAACCCCCGCATCGACCAGGCACCGAGGATCTGGCCCCAAAGGACCGTGTTCGAAAGGGCGGCCGTCAGCGGAAGCTGGTCGGGCAGGCAAGGTGGAAAGGAGGAAGCAAAAGTGGTTGTGTCGACGCATTTGCCATCCTCGGCGCCCCACCTGATCATTGACTCCGCATAGACAGCTCCGGAAAGGTGAGTGTGCAGATCGGTCCCCTTCGGCATGTTGCGGAGGAATTGCCGCAGCCGTTCGGGCTGGTCCCTGAGACTGTCAAGCCGTTTCGCGGCACCGGGAACATCTGCCGAACTGGTGCCGGGGCCGATCGCAACGAAGACAGCCAGCAGGCAGAGAAGGGCGGGACGAAACTTCATGTGGTGATCGTAGTGCCGTCCGGCCGGAGAATGCGGGCTTCGGGGACATTGGTGGCGAGACCCGCAAGCAGGGGCTCGGGTCGATCACGCTGTCGCTGTGGTGGATCCCGGGTGGAACCTTCCCTCGATGGCCTCGGCTGCCATGAGGCAAGCCGAGGCCGCCGTCGGCATCAAATGCCTGGAGTCGCTTCGATTCTGCCGGCTTCGATCTCCGCCGTGAACGATTCGAAATCGGCCTTGTTCTGTTTCTCGTAGCGGAGGCTGAACTCCGCTATCGCCCGATCGAAGCTGTCGTTCTTGCCCAGGTAGTCGGCTATCGCGACCCGGTCACCAGTGCGGGCATGAGCCAATGCCAGAGCACCGCCGCAGGCCCGGACGTACTCGGTCAGTCCTGCTTCATCCAGGGAATCTATGTCGATCGAAAGCTTTCCGTCCCAGAGTTGGCGCACATAGAAATCCCGGACCTTGCCGTCGGGCCCCTGCGCCCTCATCCAGCCGAGGAACAGGTCGCTTGCAGCCTGGGTAAGCCTCTGGCCTTCCACCACCCGGCGGCCTTGTAGCCGGAACCTGGATGCGCCCGCATAGGGAGCAAGGACCGAATCCTGGGCTTCCTTGACCTGGAGAACCAGCGGATCCTGACGCCGGTTGGAAAGAAACAGGAGCACCCAAGCCCGGGTGCCAACCGATCCGACCCCTACGACCTTCCGGGCAAGGTCCACGAACCTGTAGTGGCCGATCAGGTGTTGGCGGTCGGACGGGAGGGTTTCCTTGTATTGCGTGAGTAGTCCGTCAAGCAACACCCTGACCGCGTCTTCGTCGGTCACCCCGAGGGTGGGGGCGAGTTCTCTCGCGGGCACCAGCAGAGGTGGCCGGCTGGAAAAGCGGGGTTCGCCCTCAGTCGACCCTTCGGTCAGCTTGCGCTGCGCCCGGCCGCTGTCCTTCCTGCTTGCTTTGGCTATGTCCCGGCGCAGATTCACCCCAGACTCATGGCCGTGAGCTTCCTCCAGGATCTCGATCATCTCTTCAACGTCGAGCCGGGCGTACCAGACATCGAGATAGCTCGCTTCGGCC
>JAGQUU010000164.1 GCA_020438345.1 Solirubrobacterales bacterium
CAGTCCGGTCTCCGCCAGGTACCGGACTTGCCGCCAGTCTTTTCGACCAGCCGGACCGACTCGATTTCAACGCCTTTGTCGATGCCCTTGAACATGTCAACCAAGGTCAGCCCGGCGACCGACACCGCAGTCAGCGCTTCCATCTCAACCCCGGTCCGGTCAGCGGTTCTGACGGTGGCTGTGATGCTCACTCCTTCGGGGCCCGGTTCAAGGTCGACTACGGCCCCGTGAACCCCGATCACATGAGCCAAAGGAAGCAGCTCGGCACACTTCTTGGCCCCCTGGATCCCGGCGATTCTCGCCACCGCGAGCGCGTCACCCTTCGGCACGCTCTCGTCGCGCAATGCCTCGAGTACCCCCGGCGGGCAGCGGACGAAGCCGGAAGCGGTGGCCGACCGCCCCGTGGGCTGTTTCTCGGTCACGTCAACCATGCGGGCCTGACCGGAAGCGTCGAGATGGGTGAAGGTCACGGAGTGCTCCTTTGCTGATGGTTGAACTGTTCGGGATCGCGCAGGCGTACGGTCCGGACCTGGTCACCTGCTCGAACCCGCTCGACATCCGCGTCGACCAGGGCGTAACCGTCGGCATCCGCCAGGCTGGCAATCAGGTGAGATCCCGAGCCGCCCTCCGCCGCGGGCATCACATGCCGCTCGTCACCGTCGTGGATTCGCACGGGGATCACCTGCATGCGGCCCTGCGGCGTGTTCCAGTCTTCGCTGGCGCGGGCCGGAACCGCCTCCGGGGTGAGAGCCGTGAATCCTTGCATCTTGCGAAGTGATGGACGGACAAAGATCTGAAAGGAAGCCCAGGCACTGACCGGGTTGCCGGGCAACCCGAACACCAGGGGGCCCTCGACCCCCAGCCGGCCGAATGCCTGTGGCTTCCCGGGCTGCATCGACACACGGTTGAAGCGGACCTCGTTCCCGCCTTCAAAGAGAGCCTTGACCGGATCGTGAGCACCAACGCTGACTCCTCCGGTCATCACGATCACATCCGCCTCACCACGGACCCTCTCGATTGTCTTCGCCAGTTCACCGGAAGCATCGCCGGCGTGGTCTGCCGTAACCGTTGCCCCGGCGTCAGCGGCCAGAAAGGAAACGAGAAGGGAATTGGAATCGGGGATCTGGCCCCGTGAGAGCTCCGCACCGGGCGCTACAAGCTCGTCGCCGGTGCTGATTACGACCACCTTCGGCCGCCGGTAAACCGTCACCTCGGCCTGTCCGGCCGAGGCGATGGCAGCCAGGGATTCCGGAGTGAGGCCGGATCCGGTTGCAGCGACGAGTTCACCGGGCTGCCGGTCTTCACCAGCGTGGCGGATATGGCGTCCGCGGGTCAACGGGGAGCGAACTTCCACCGCTCCGGAACCACGGTCGGTCAACTCCAGGGGAATTACGGTGTCGGCTGCGGTCGGTACCGGGGCACCGGTCATGATCCGGGCCGACTGGCCCGGGCCAAGATCAGGGTTCGCCCCCGATCCCGCGGCGATATCGGCCACAACCTCGAGTGTCACTGGTGAAACGTCATCCGCCTCGGCAACATCTTCGAAGCGAACCGCGTAACCATCCATCGCGGAGTTGGTCCACGGCGGCACGGCAACCGCGGCGACAACCGGCTCGGCCAGGCACCTTCCTCTGGCCTCGGCAAGCGCCAGGACCTCGCTTTCAAGCTCTCCGGTCGAGTCGAGGATCCGCTCCAGATGTTCACTCACGGTGATCACGTCACAGATGCTAGAAGGTGTGAGGCGGACACTATGATCCGTCCATGGGAAGGGTCATTTCGAAGGCACCGGTATTCGGCGGCGCAAGCTGCCGGCGAGGTGCTTGCGTGGCGGGCGAGAACGCCTGCAAGGTCCATGATGTGAACCTGGCGGCCGGCGCCGGGCCCCGGGAAGCGGTCAGGTGAGTCCCCGGGCGCTTGACCGGGATTTCAGCGATGCTGACCTGAAGGTTGGTCCGCCGAAGGAGGCGGCTGCCGGGTTGCCTTCGATTGCTCACGCGATGCTGCCTGCTTTCCGCAACTTCGGGCCCCGCAAGTTGGTCAGGGCTTCATTCACGATGAACCACAAGCGCGGTTTCGACTGCCCGAGCTGCGCCTGGATCAGCGAGGACAAGCCACCGGCGATCGACTTCTGTGAGAACGGGATGAAGTCCCTCAACTCAGAGATCACACCGGTTCTGATCCCCGATCGGTTCTGGTCTGAGAACTCGCTGAGCGAGATGCTCGACAAGTCGGAGTTCTGGCTTGGAAGGCAAGGCCGAATCACCAAACCCGTCTACCGGGCGGCCGGGTCAGACCACTATGAAGTGATCAGCTGGGACCGGGCACTGGGGCTTGTCGCCGATCGGTTGCGTTCACTTGGCTCACCGGACGATGCGGTCTTCTACACCAGCGGACGGATCATGAACGAACCCGCGTTCCTGTATCAGCTGCTTGCCCGGGAATACGGCACCAACAACCTGCCGGATTGCTCGAACATGTGTCACGAGGCAACCGGCCGGGGCATGGGCTGGTCGATCGGGGTCGGTAAGTCCACCGTCAGCTACTCGGATTTCGAGCAGGCCGACCTGATCCTGGTCATGGGTCAGAACCCTGGCACCAATCACCCGCGGATGCTGAACGCCCTGGAAGGCGCCAAGCAGCACGGTGCCAGCGTCGTCGGCATCAACCCGCTGCCCGAGGCGGCCCTGCTTCGTTACCGTAACCCGCAGAGGCCGAAGGGGCTGGTCGGCAGGGGGACAGTGATCTCCGACCAGTTCGTTCACATCCGGGTCGGCGGGGACCAGCACCTGATCAGGGCCATCGCCAAGCGGGTCCTGCTGGCCGAGGAAGCTGCACCAGGTGAGGTGATCGACCGGGCGTTCATCGACAAGTACTGCGAAGGTTTCGATCAGTACCGCGAGGCGGCACTGGCGCTTGATGACGAAGAGGTCCTCGCGGCGACTGGTCTCGACGCAGGTGAAATAGAGGAACTGGCTGAGCGCTACATCCGTTCTCAGGCAACGATAATCACCTGGGCGCTCGGCCTGACCCAGCAGCAGACCGCGGTCTCAACGATCACCGAGATCATGAATCTGCTCATGCTGAAGGGAAACATCGGCCGACCGGGAGCCGGCGCTTCGCCGATCCGCGGCCACAGCAATGTGCAGGGTGACCGCACCATGGGTATCTGGGAGCAGATGGGCGACTGGTTTCTCGATGGCCTGAAGGAGGAGTTCGGTTTCGAACCACCTCGCCAGCATGGTCTCGACACGGTCAAAGCGATTGACGCCATGGAGCGTGGCGAGGTCGGTTTCTTCATGAGCATGGCCGGAAACTTCGTTGCCGCAGTTTCCGACTCGACCCGGGCCGAGCAGGGCATGGCCCGGACCGGGATGACCGTTCATGTTTCCACCAAGCTGAACCGCTCGCATGTGACTTGCGGCAGGGAATCACTGATTCTCCCGGTGCTCGGCCGCTCCGAACGGGATGTCCAGGCCAGTGGTGACCAGGTGGTGACGGCCGAGGATTCGGTCTGCCGGATAACGGCCAGCAAGGGAAACATGGAGCCGGTAGCGGCGGATCTGCTTTCGGATGTGTCGGTGGTGGCCCGTCTTGCCCGGCTGGTGATGCCCGGCTCCGAGATCGACTGGGAGGGTTTCGAAGCTGATTACGACCTGATCAGGGATTCGATCAGCCGGGTGATTCCCGGATTCGATGGCTTCAATCGAAAACTCGATGAGGAGGGGACTTTCGTGTTGCCTCACGGGCCGCGGGACAGCCGAACCTTCCCGACCCCTTCCGGCCGGGCACGATTCGCGTCGGCTGAGGTGCCGGTGCTGAAGGTGCCTCCCGGCCGTCTGATCCTCAACACGGTCCGGGCACATGATCAACACAACACGGCAATCCTTGGCCTGAGCGATCGCTATCGGGGAATTCGCAAGGGGCGATTCGTGGTCTTCGTCAGTCCGGAAGATCTGGACGATCTCGCCCTTCGAGACGGCCAGACCGTAGACATTTTCAGCGAGCGTCCCGGGGAGGAGGACCGGGTCTTGCGCGGGTACAGGGCGGTGGCCTACCCGACGAAGCGGGGTTGCGCCGCGATGTATTTCCCCGAGGCCAACGAGCTTGTGCATCGCAGCGCGGTCGCGGAAATCTGCAACACCCCTGCTTACAAGGATGTCACCATCCGGATCGAGCCCGGTCTGAACCGGGTATCCGGTGGCCGCCCTTCGTCAACCTAGCTTGAAGCGATCCGAATCACCTTTGCCCTGGTGAGGCGGTCCGAAGATTCCCGAATCCCTGCGCTGATAGTTTGGCCTCATGTCCGAAACAGAGTTCAGGGTTGCTGACGCGGCCGCACTGCTGGGTGTTAGCGACGACACGATCAGGCGCTGGGCGGCCGATGGCCGTCTGTCGCTCCACGAGGACAAAGCCGGCATTCAGGTCGTTGATGGCCGGGAACTCGCACAAGTAGCGTCCGGTGCCAGGGTCGAACCCCAGGGCGGGGCTACCTTCTCGGTTCGCAACCGGATGAGAGGCATCGTCACCGCAGTCAAGTCCGACCAGGTCATGGCCCAGGTTGAAATTCAGGCCGGGCCGTTTCGGCTGGTGTCTCTGATTAGCAGCGAAGCGGTGGATGAGCTCGGGATAGAAGTCGGAACGGCTGTTTACGCTACGGCCAAAGCAACGAATGTGGGGGTGGAAATTGCCTTCTAGCCCGAACGTGGCACCCCGCTTTCCCTGATTTTCCGGTTTGCCGCCCCGCACGGCGGGTTTCCGAATTGTGCGGTTATCCGCCCTCGAAGCGGGTATTGGGTTGTTACGGTGATCCGGTGACCGAATTCGCGATTCAAACAAAGGGCCTGGTCAAGGTCTTCGGTGAAAACCGGGCGGTAGACGGGGTTGATCTGAACATTGCCCCGGGGATGGTCTTCGGGCTACTCGGCCCGAACGGTGCCGGCAAGACCACCACGATCCGCATGCTGGCAACACTCCTTCATCCGGATGGCGGCAGCGCAACGGTGCTGGGGCACGATGTGGTCAGGGAGGCCGACCGGGTCCGCAGCCGGGTAAGCATGACCGGCCAGTACGCATCGGTTGATGAAGACCTGACCGGCACCGAAAATCTTGTGATGCTGGCCCGCCTGCTCGGCTTCGACAAAGCCGGATCGAAAGTCCGCGCGGCCGAGCTGCTTGAAGCTTTCGGCCTTGCCGATGCCGCCGACCGTCAGATCAAGAACTACTCGGGAGGGATGCGCCGGAGGATCGACATCGCCGCCAGCATCGTGGTCACGCCCGACCTGATCTTCCTTGACGAACCGACCACCGGTCTTGACCCCCGCAGCCGAAACCAGGTGTGGAATGTGGTCCGCGCTCTGGTCGCCGATGGAACCTCCGTCCTTTTGACCACCCAGTACCTCGATGAGGCCGACCAGCTGGCCGACCGGATCGCGGTTATCGACCACGGCAAGGTGATCGCGGAAGGCACAAGCTCCGAGCTCAAGGCTTCGGTCGGTGCCGGGGCGCTCCACGTGAGGGTCGCCGACCCTGAACAGACAGGCAAGGCCGAACAGATGCTGGCGATTTCACTCGGAGTCGAAGTGACCCGTGAATCGGATGGAATCTCACTTTCGGCCAGAGCCGACGATCCGACCCGGGTCGCCACGGCGTTGACTGAACTGAACGGGGCCGGGGTGGAAGTGACCGAATTCTCTCTCGGCCAGCCCAGCCTCGACGAGGTCTTCCTCGCTCTCACCGGCCACCCGGCCGAGGAGGATTCTGAAAATGTTGATGAACGCGGACGGAAGGAGGCGGTTCGATGACCGTGAGCTCAGCCATGGACGGAACCGCTGAACCGGGCGCCGGTGTCCTCGATGACGAGAAGCTCCGTTCGGTTC
>JAGQUU010000165.1 GCA_020438345.1 Solirubrobacterales bacterium
CCTTGCCCCTGTTCACTGGTTTCGTCCCCGGATCCGTCCTCACCCTCGACGCCACCGTGACGTTCAGCGGGTTCCTCCGTGCCCTCTTCCCCGGCTCCGTCGGACTGGCACTTGACCCGCGTTTCATCGGTGACCGATCCGCTGAGTTCCCCGCCTGCGTAGAGGGTCAGAGTCAGCTCCCCTGTCTCCGCGTCGAAGGCCGAAATGACGCCCGCCTTTTCCTTGAGGTCGGAAACCCCGTCGCCATCGGAATCCTTGTCCCGCGGGCTTGTGCCCGCGCGCCATTCGCCACGGTTCTTCAGCCCGTCACGGTCCTGGTCAAGCTTGCGCTGATCCTTGTTCAGCGAGAGCTTGTGACTGCGCTCCCAGCGATCCGGGATGCGATCCCCGTTTTGATCCTTCGCCGTCGCGATACCTGGCAGCGAGACAACAAGCAGTGCGAGAATTGCGGTCGCGAGAACGCCGATTCCCTTTCTCCGGTTGATCCTCATGGTTCCCCTTTCGAGTGTTTGACTTGCGCTACTGAACCGGAGACCCGAACCGGCGGCGAAAGTCACGGAAAACCTCAGTCGGCGGGGTCTGCTCCATTCCCCTTGCCCGATCCGGGCGGGGTAGGAGCAGCCGAACCGGCCCCGCTGCCGGGGCCTGCGGATCCATGTGACCCTCCTCCTGATCCAGGACTCCCCGTCCCCGGCGAACCGGTTGGAGGTGCCACGCTGCCGGGGCCACCGGAATCCGACCCGCCCGATGGTTGATGCCCACCCGGGCTTCCCGGCCCTCCGGACCCGGAATCGGCACCCGGTCCGGCGCTCGGTCCCGACCCGAACGGGCCCCCACCCGATCCCCCACCCGGATGGCCTGACCCGCCGGTGGCATTGCCGCCGGGGCGGTGAGCTCCGGAGGAACCGGCGGGCCTGACCGGGTCGTCATGTGTCGGCCGGGGTGCCGGTCGGGTCCCTTCGCCCGGGAATCCATGCCCGTCGTGCCTGCCCGCGGCGGCCCCGGAACCGACCGCGGGTCCGGATGAATCCTGCGAAACCTTCGCGTCATCCTTGCGGCCCATAGATTCCCCGGTCCCGCGCAGGTTGCCCTTGCGCTTGTTCAGGAAAGGTCCACTCCCGGAGGCCGAGCCCGGAGCAGATCCGCCCGAAGCCACGGCCGGAGTCGAGGCAGCGGCTGCCGCCGCTTCCGGAGCCACGGTTGTTCTTGCGGTCCTGCTCTGGTCCCGGGTCTTGCCGGAGTGGTTCTTCTCGACGGCGATACCACCAGCGAGGGAGCCCCCTGCGACTACCGCGACCACCGCGAGTTTCGCCGCAGTTCCGCCGCCGATCGTGCTGATCACGCCAGCCGCGCCGCCGGTACCCGCGGCTCCTCCGGCCGCGACCAGGCCGCCGCCTTCGGCGGCCAGCCATGTGATCAGCGGGATCGGGATCATCGCACCGAAGGCGTTCCGGAGTGAAAGACGTGCCCGGTAGATCAGCTGCTTGGTCGCGCCGGTGCTGAGTTCGAGTTCGGCCGCGATCTCCTCATGCGAGAAGCCACTGACTTCGTGGTCAACCAGAGCGCGGCGCTGGGCAGGCGGAAGGTCGGCCACCGCGGCCAGTACCGCCGCGAAGCGTTCCCGCTGCTCGACCAGTTCATCGGGGGAAGTTCCGCCACCGGTCGAGTCCCCCAGGTCGGCATGCCGGTGCTTGCGATTGTCGCGTACATCGTTCAGCGCCGTGTTCCGAACAACGGAGTAGAGCCACGGCCGTGGCTCGATGTCCCGCTCCGGCTTCAACGAGCGATGGGCCTTGACCAGCGATTCCTGGACCACATCCTCGGCCCGGTCAGGCCCGGCGATGGAGCCGGCATACCCGACCAGCGCCGCGCGGTAGCGATTTACCAGCTCGTCGAAAGCGGGTTCTACATCCCGCCTGAAAAGCTTCAGCAATCGCTCGTCGGACTGAAGCTTCAGTGTTCCCCTGGCCAGTGGCCTGACCTGCTGTCGTTCTGTCTCCGGCATCGCTTTCCTCAGGTTACGCGGTGACCCTCCGGGCCATGTGGAACTTCAGGCCATCAACCCGAGCCAGGCACGAAAGTCACGCAGCATCCCGGCCACCGGCTCTCCATCCGCCAGCGTTCCCCGAACTGATTCATCGGCCTTCGCCGCCGATATGCTGGTCCGGTGAGCAAATCTGTCCTGATTCTCGGTGCCGGTTTTGGTGGACTCGAACTGAGCACGATGCTCTCGGAAGAGCTGGGAGATCAGGTGGAAGTCACCCTTGTCGATCGTGATGATTCCTTCTCGTTCGGCTATTCGAAGCTCGATCTGATGTTCCGCGGTGCCAGTTTCGATTCGGTGAAGTTGCCCTATTCGGAAGTCGTGAAACCGGGTGTCACCGTGCTCCGGGAAGAGATTACGGCGATCGATGCCGCAGCCCGGAGCGTCACGACCAGCGCCGGAACCCGCGAGGCCGATGCACTGGTTATCGCCCTTGGAGCCGACTACGACCTCGATGCGACCCCCGGACTCTCGGAACACGGAACCGAGTTCTATTCGTTTGCCGGGGCTGCGGCTGCGGCCAGGCCGATTGCCGCTCTGGATTCCGGCCACGCAATTATCGGCGTCTGCGGGGCGCCTTTCAAATGTCCGCCGGCCCCCAGTGAATGCGCGCTGATGCTGAGTGATGAACTGACCCGGCGCGGTGTTCGGGACCAATGTGAGATCAGCTTCGTGATGCCGCTAGGCTCGCCGGTGCCGCCATCACCGGAAACCTCGGCTGCTCTGGCCGCTGAATTCGAGGCCCGCGGGATCAACTTCATCGGCGGCAGGCGTCCGGCCAGGCTCGAACCCGGCAAGGTGATCCTCGACGACGATTCCGCCCTGGACTTCGATCTCTTTCTCGGGGTACCGAAGCACCGGGCTCCTCAAGTGGTGATTGAAAGTGGCATCACCGAGGACGGATTCATCCCGGTTGACCCGGCCACCCTGAAGACAAAGTTCGACGGTGTCTACGCGGTTGGTGATGTCGCTACCGCCGGGGTACCAAAGGCCGGGGTCTTCGCCGAGGGAGCCGCAAAGGTGGTCGCCCGCCAACTGATCGCCGAGATCAGGGGGAGTGGCGGAACCCCTCCATATGACGGCCGTGGTTCCTGTTACATCGAGTTCGGCGAAGACCGCATCGCGCGGGTCGACATCGACTTTCTTTCCGGTCCTGAAAAGACCGGAGTCTTCAACGCTCCGTCAATCGACCTTCGGGACGAAAAAGACGAATTTGGTTCGACCCGCAAAGCTCGCTGGTTCGGGATGGGCTGATGCCGATAGCCGCAGGCCTGGCTGCATGGGGTGATTTTTTCGCCGCTACAGCCGGAGCATCGGCGGCGCTCGCCGGACTTGTCTTCGTCGCGATCTCGATCAACATCGAGAAGATCCTTCACCTCGACGGAGTGCCGAACCTGGGCATGGTCACCCTGCTTCTGCTGGGCGGGGTGCTGGTCGTATCGATGTTCGGGCTGATTCCCGAACAGAGCGATCACGCATTCGGGATCGAACTGCTCGTCCAGTCTGTGATCTGGTCGGCGGCCATCGCTGCCCTCGTCCGAAAGAGCCTGCCGGGAACGGGTGGGAGTGCGGCTCGCTACCCGTCACGGGTGGTCCTGCCTCTCTTCGGGACAGTTCCCTACCTGGTCGGTGCGATCCTCCTGATCGCCGGCAGCGATGCCGCTATGTACTGGGTGTTCGCGGGCATGCTCGGCGCGATCGTCGCCGGGGTCATGAACGCGTGGATCCTGCTGGTTGAAATTCTCCGCTGAGCGGACCTTCCGGGCTACTTGACCCGGAAGGCACCGCGCATCAGCGGGTGAATGCGGCAGAAGAACGTGTAAGTCCCCTTCGGCAGGGTGTTCGGTGTTGACCACTGGGTGTAACCGACCGTGGGTGGCACACCCGGGCCCATCTGGCCTGATTCGAACTGGAACTCGCCGTCCGGGATCGGATAGGAGATACCGGTCGACTTGTTGCAGGGGGCTTTGCAGGAGGTCAGTGAATGCCAGACCTCGTTCTGGATGTCGAACTCCGACAGTTTGAAGGTGAATGACTGCCCCTGATTGACCACCGGGGGTCGGCCAAGTGCTCCAGGCAGACGGAAATCGGCCCCGTTGTAGAAGTAATCGGCGATCGTGAACGGGCCACCGGACTGCTGGCCGTCGGGAAGCGTGGTCGGATCCGGTCCGACTACCGGCAACTCTCCTCCGTAATCCTCATTTTCGGGCAGGTGGCCGTGGTTGAGGACACCTTCGGTGTCGACCCTGGTCTCATAGGGATTCGGGGCATTCGAGGCTTCAGCGAGCTGGGCGTCACGAACCCAATAGACGACATTGATGCCCATTGACTCTGGCCAGGATGCGATTTTCGTCTCGTAGGTGGTCTGGAGTTCCAGCCTGTCACCCTGCTTGACCCGAACCCGCCAGGCGCTGTCGGTAGAGAACATTGCCATGTCCCAGGAAATCGGCCCGCGGGGATCGAAATACTCGGCCTTCGAGTTGAAGAGATGCACCCGGTTGCCATCGTCAACCTGCGGCTGAGTGGCACGACAGGCGGCGTCCTTCTGTCGTTCCGCCGCGTCCAGGGCCTCAACCCGGTCGAGTTCGGTCTTGTTGGCGACTTTCTTCCGGTTCAGCTTGGTGATTCGCTTCGAGTTTGATTTCTTCTGGCGTTTCAGCTTGCGGATCTGGCGCTTTGCCTTCGCCTTGTTCTTGCGTTTCTTCATCGTCCGGACGATTTTCTTCTGGGCGCCGGACTTCTTCTTGTTGGCCTTTTTCAGGCCGTTGATCTTCGAGACGAAACTCTGGTGGCTGCTACGCAGCGGCGCCAGCTGGGCGTCATAGGAAATCCGGTCCGGGCAGATCGGGCCGGCGTACCCGGCGCCGTCGCGGCGCAGGTAAAGGTTGGTCGACAACCCGCCGGTATGGACATGGCCCGTCGTTGCGATCAGCATCCCGTCACTTGGGACCGTCTTCACGTTCTTCTGGACTCCTGGCGGATAAGCGTTCGGATCATCCGCGGGATAGGTGAACTCGCCGTCGGCTCCGCCGCTGTCACGCCACACATCGAAAACCGGATAGATCCCGGTCTGGACGTCCATCCAGATTGGCTGTGAGCGGACGATGCTCGCGGCCTCGGGAGCAGTGTTGGGGATGAAGTCCAGCGTGTACTCGAAGTACAGGTTCATCGGCTGCGGAGTCAGGTTGTGGATCATGTCGTTGAGGACCCACACGTCATTGGTGCGGTATCGGTACCCGAAACCCTGGGGCAACTCGAGGATGGTCTTCTCTTCACCGGTCGCGTAGAAGAGTTCACCGGTCGTGTTGTTCATCCAGACACCGTGGTGGAACATGACCTGGCTTGATTTTGGAACGCTGCCGTCCAGGTTGACCAGGTCAGGCTTGATCCGCGAGATCCAGCCATTCACCGCCGGTCGTGAAGCTCCGTCGATCGGCCGGAAAGCAATCCGGTTCTGCCCGGGTGTGACAGCAACCGGACCGA
>JAGQUU010000166.1 GCA_020438345.1 Solirubrobacterales bacterium
AAGAACTCGATTCTGGAGATCCGTACTGATGGCTAGCGCCAAGGCCCCCGTGCTGGGCAAGACAACCAAGGCCGATCTCCCGGCTGACATTTTCAGCGAGGACTTCCACCAGTCGCTGGTTCACGAAACCGCCCGTGCCGACGCCAATGCGCGCCGTCAGGGCACCGCTTCAACACTGACCCGCGGCGAGGTTTCGATGACCACGGCCAAGGCCTGGCGCCAGAAGGGCACCGGTCGTGCCCGGGTCGGCGCTCTCAGCGTCCCGAACCGTTACGGCGGCGGTGCCGCTTTCGGCCCGAAGCCGCGTCACTACACGGTCAAGGTGAACCGCAAGGCCCGTCGCAAGGCGATGCGCTCCGCTCTTTCGGTTCATGCCGACCGTGGCAGTGTCGCCGTGGTCAAGGCGGCGGACTTCGAGACTCCTTCGACCAAGGAAGCCGCGGCGGCCCTGACCAAGTGGGGAGCGAAGCGTTCGACTCTGGTCGTGATCCTCGGCGAAGAAACCGGGTTGCTCAAGAGCTTCCGCAACATCCCCCGGGTCAATGTGCTTGAGGTCGGAGCCACCGGTGTCGTCGACATCATCGGCGCCGCTTCCATTGTGATCTCCGAGGGTGCGCTCGAGGTGCTTGCCCGTCAGGCCGGAACCGCGAAGGTGAGCGACGACAAATCCGACGAGAAGGGTGACGACTGATGGATCCCCGCAGCGTGATTATCCGTCCGGTCATCTCCGAGAAGGCATATGCCCTGATCGCGGCCGGCAAGTACACATTCCGGGTCGATGACCGGGCCCACAAGTTTGAAATCAAGGACGCCGTCGAGAAGGCGTTCGGAGTTGAAGTGGTGAAGGTCCGGACCTCGCGGGTTCGGTCCAAGCCCAAGCGCAGGGGCCTGCATCAGGGCCGCAGCCGCTCCTGGAAAAAGGCAATCGTTGAACTCGCACCTGGCGACAGCATCGAGCTGTTCGAAGGTGCAGCGGTCGAGTAAGGGCTTAAGGACTGAACAATGGCTATTCGCAAGACAAAACCCACCAGCCCAGGTCGCCGCTTCGCGACCTATCAGCTGCGCGAGCAGATCACGGCCACCGAGCCGGAGAAGAGCCTCGTCGAGGGCATCAAGAAGTCCGGTGGCCGGAACTCCAACGGCCGTATCACCTCTCGCCACCGCGGCGGAGGGGCCAAGCGCCGCTACCGGAAGATAGATTTCAAGCGGACCCGTGACGGGATTCCGGCCAAGGTCGCGACCATCGAGTACGACCCGAACCGTTCCGCCTACATCGCCCTGCTTCACTATGCGGACGGCGAGAAGGCTTACATCCTCGCTCCCTCGCAGATCGAGGTCGGCAATGTGGTCAACTCTGGTCCGGGTTCGGATATCCGCCCAGGGAATTGCCTCGCCCTCGGCGACATGCCGGTCGGCACCACGGTCCACAATGTGGAGCTGAAGGCCGGCCAGGGCGGAAAGATGGGCCGCAGCGCCGGCACCGCGATCCAGCTGGTCGCGAAAGAGGGTGACATGGTCACCCTCCGGCTTCCGTCCTCGGAAATGCGGCTGGTCCGTGCGGAATGCCGCGCCACGATCGGTTCGCTTTCGAATTCCGAACACCAGAATGTCCGGATCGGCAAGGCCGGCCGTAACCGTCACAAGGGCAAGCGCCCGCAGACGCGCGGTATCGCCATGAACCCGGTCGACCACCCGCATGGCGGTGGTGAGGCTCACAAGACTCCCGGTGGCCACCCGGTCACTCCTTGGGGCAAGCCTACGCTCGGGTACCGAACCCGCAAGAAGGGCAAGCAATCAGACCGATACATCGTTCGCGGCCGTCGCCGCGGGAAGAAGAAGGGCAGGTAGACCGTGGGTAGGTCAACCAAGAAGGGTCCGTACGTGGAAGAGCGGCTCATGAGCCGCATCAACTCCATGAACGAGGCCGGCAACAAGAACATGGTCAAGACCTGGTCGCGTCGTTCGACGATCTTCCCCGAGATGGTCGGTCACACGATCGCGGTACATGACGGCCGCAAGCACGTGCCTGTCTTCGTTTCGGAATCAATGGTCGGTCACAAGCTGGGTGAATTCGCCCCGACCCGCACCTTCAAGTCCCATACCGGTGGTAAGGACTGATGGCGGCAAAGACCAGACAGAAGGAAGAGGCGGCCGAACCGGTGCTGGTTCGGGCCACCTCCAAGTACGTTCGTGTGTCGCCGCGCAAGGCCCGCCTGATCGCCGATCAGGTCAGGGGCAAGCACATCGACGACGCCCGTTCGCTGCTTCAGTTCTCCCCCCGTTCCGCCGCTGACGACATCGCCAAGGTGATCGAATCTGCGGCTGCAAACGCCGAGAACAACCACGAATTGATCGGGGACGAGATGATCGTCGCCGAGATCCGGGTTGACGAAGGACCCACCCTGAAGCGGTTCCGGCCGCGGGCGATGGGCCGGGCGACCCCGATCCACAAGCGCACCTGCCACATTTCCGTGGCGCTGACCCCGGAAGACGAGGAATAGAAGACTTATGGGACAGAAGATCCATCCCGAAGGCTTCCGAGTCGGCTACATCCACGACTGGAAGTCCAACTGGTTCGCCGACAAGGAATTTTCGGACCTGCTCATGCAGGACCTGGCGATCCGCGATCACATTGAGAACAAGCTCGCTCACGCCGGACTTTCAAACATCACGATTGAACGTCGCGGTGAAGTAGCCGTTGACATCCACACGGCCCGTCCGGGCATCGTGATCGGCAAGTCGGGCAGCGAGGTCGATGCGCTCCGCAAGGACCTTCACAAGATCACCGGCTCGCCGGTGAAAGTGAACATCCGTGAGGTCAAGCGCCCCGAACTGGACGCCAAGCTGGTCGCACAGTCGATCGCCGAGCAGCTCCAGAACAGGGTGGCATTCCGCCGAGCCATGAAGCGCGCCCTGACTTCCGCCATGCGGTCCGGCGCCAAGGGCGTAAAGGTCCAGATTTCCGGCCGGCTGGGTGGTGCCGAAATGGCCCGCACCGAGGGTTACTCGGATGGCCGGGTGCCGCTCCACACGCTTCGGGCCGATATTGACTACGGCTTTGTCGAGGCCAAGACCGGTACCGGCCGGATCGGCGTCAAGTGCTGGATCAACAAGGGCGAGGTCATGCCGGAAGGCTTCGAGTCATCCCGGACCTCCGATGAACCGCCGGCTGACCGTCCGGACCGCCGTGGTGGTCGTGACGACCGCAGGGGAGGCCGTCGCTGATGTTGATGCCGAAGCGGGTAAAGCACCGCAAGGTCATGCGTGGCCGGCGCAAAGGCAACTCGAAGGGCGGCACCGCCGTGACCTTCGGCGAGTACGGGCTCAAGTCCGTCGAACGCGGCTGGATCACCAACCGTCAGATCGAAGCGGCCCGTGTTGCCATGACCCGAAAGATGAAGCGTGGCGGCAAGGTCTGGATCAACGTCTTCCCGGACAAGCCGGTCACCAAGAAGCCTGCCGAGACCCGCATGGGCAAGGGCAAGGGCAACCCCGAAGGCTGGGTCGCTGTGGTCAAGCCGGGGCGTGTGATGTTCGAGGTTTCCGGTGTTCCGGAAGAGCTTGCCCGTGAAGCAATGCGCGTGGCCGGACACAAGCTTCCGCTCAAGACCAAGTTTGTCCAGCGCGAAGGAGCAGACCAGTGAAATCCGCAGAAGCTCACAGCATGCATGATGTCGAGCTGGTTGAGAAGCTCAAGGAAGTCCGCGAAGAGGCCTTCAATCTTCGCCTCCGCCACGCGACGGGTGAGCTCGAGGATACGTCCGCTCTCGGCCGGGCCCGGAAGGATCTGGCCAGGCTTCTGACCATCGCCAAGCAGCGCAATATCGATCTCGAGCGCGAGACGAGCCACAAGTAGGAACCATGTCTGAAGAAGAAACTGAAAACACAGAAAACACTGAAGCGCCAGCGGAAGAAGTAGCCGAAGCTGCCGTCGAGGAGACTCCGGCTCCGGCCGAAGAAGCCCCTGCGGCTGAAGAGGATCCGCTTTCCGACCTTCCCTGGAAGGAACGACGTCGTGTGCTCAAATCCCGCGAGTCCGGCGAAGCCGCCCCTGAACGTTCCGGTGAGGAACGCCAGGCTGACCGGGAAGCTGCCCGGGCGAAGAAAGCCGCCATCCGCCGCAATCGCCGTGAAGAGATCAAGAAAGCTCGCTCCGGTGACGGCGTCGGCACGCCGCGGGCCGAAAGGACCCGCACCGGCAAGCCGAAGGAGCGTCAGGGCAAGGTCGTTTCCAACAAAACCGACAAGACGATCACGGTCCAGATTGACACCGCCCGTCGCCACCCGGTTTACGAGAAGATCGTCCGTCAGACCCACAAGATTCACGCTCATGACGAGAACAACGAAGCCAATGAAGGCGATGTGGTCCGCGTGATCGAGACCCGCAAGCTGTCGAAGACCAAGCATTGGCGCCTGGTCGAGGTAGTGGAGAAGGCGAGGTAACCGGTGATCCAGCAGGAATCCAGACTCCGGGTCGCTGACAACTCTGGCGCCCGTGAACTCCTATGCATCCGGGTCAAGGGTGGTTCGCACCGCAAGTACGGTTCGATCGGAGACATCATCACCGCTACCGTCAAGCAGGCGAGCCCGCAGGGGAGCGTCAAGAAGGGCGAGGTCGTTCAGGCCGTAATCGTGCGGACCAAGAAGGAGATCGGTCGCCAGGACGGCACCTACATCGCTTTTGACGAGAACGCAGCGGTTCTGATCGATGCCCAGAACAACCCGCGTGGCACCCGAATCTTCGGGCCGGTCGCACGTGAGTTGCGCGACCGGGACTTCATGAAGATCATTTCACTGGCCCCGGAGGTGCTCTGATGAGAATTCGCACTGACGATCAGGTCCAGGTGATCAGCGGCAAGGAAAAGGGCAAGCAGGGCAAGGTCCTCCGGACCAACCCGACCCGGCAGACCGTGTACGTTGAGAACCTCAACATGATCAAGCGCCACCAGCGCGCCCAGCCTTCGCCCGACGGGCGGGGTCAGGGCAAGGAAGGCGGGATTATCGAGATGGAGGGTCCGATCCACGTTTCCAACGTGATGCTGATCGACCCGACCGACAACCGCCCGACCCGTATCGGGATCCGAACCACCGACGACGGCGTTCGCCAGCGTTTTTCGAAGCGCACGGGCGAGGCCATTTAGTGAGCACCATGGAAGCAGCTACGACATCCCAGCAGGCAGTTCCGCCGCCCCGGCTCCGAGACACCTACAACCAGGAGGTGCTCCCGAAGCTGATCGAGACGTTTGGTTACACGACGCCGATGCGGGCCCCGCGGCTCCAGAAGATCACGCTGAACATGGGTCTCGGCTCGTCGGTGGACGCCAAGTCACGCGAGAAGGCGATCGGCGAACTCGCCACGATCGCCGGCCAGATGCCGAACACCCGCATCGCCAAGAAGTCGATCGCTTCGTTCAAGCTTCGTGAAGGCATGCCGGTTGGTGCTTCGGTCACTCTCCGGGGCGCCCGGATGTGGGAGTTTCTCGATCGGCTTTGTTCGATAGCGATCCCGCGTATCCGGGATTTCCGCGGCCTCAAGGCATCCAGCTTTGATGGCCGGGGCAACTACTCGATGGGTGTCCGCGAACAGCTGATATTCCCCGAGATCGATTACGACTCGGTTGACGAGACCCGGGGTCTCGACATCACGATCACCACGTCCGCTCCGACGGACTACGAGGCTTTCGAGCTGCTGCTCGGCCTGGGCATGCCTTTCGCGAAGGAAGGTCGCCCGGTCCCCGAGGGTGCTGAAGGTAACAATGACGGGCCGGCCGCAGAGGCAACTGATGAAGCCGCCGCCGAAGAAACGCAGGAGGACTAGGCCCTTATGGCCAAGACGTCACAGAAGGTGCGCCAGCAGCGCAAGGCGAAGTTTTCGACTCGCGAATACAACCGGTGTCGCCGGTGCGGACGCCCCAGGGCGTACTACCGGAAGTTCGGCATCTGCCGAATCTGCCTGCGCGAAGCAGCCCATGAGGGTTACATCCCCGGCATGACGAAATCGAGCTGGTGAACTGATGCTTACCGATCCGATTTCCGACTACCTGACCCGCATTCGCAACGGTCTCAGTTCCGGTCTTTCCACCGTAGAGGTGCCCAGTTCGAAACTGAAGCTTGAGGTTTCGCGCATTCTCACCGAGCAGGGTTACATCTCTGGTTATGAGAAGAGCGCTGCCAATGTGGGCGAGAAGATCACGGTTGAACTCAAGTACACGAAGGATCACCAGCCGGTAATCACCGGCATCGAAAGGGTTTCCCGTCCAGGCCGTCGCCGTTACGTCGGCAACGGTGAGGTTCCCCGGGTTCATGGTGGTACCGGCACCGCGATCATCACGACCTCCCATGGTGTGATGACCGGTCACGAAGCCAAGAAGGAAGGCGTCGGCGGCGAAGTCCTGGCCTACGTCTGGTAACGAGGAATCAATGAGTCGAATTGGAAAAAAGCCAATTGATCTCCCCTCCGGGGTCGAGATCGACATAAAGCCCGGGCTGGTTACGGTCAAGGGGCCGAAGGGCGAGCTCCGTCAGGAGATCTCGACCGACATGACCGTGAAGACGGAGGAAGGTTCGATCACGGTTGAACGGCCGACGAACCGGCCCAACCACCGTGCGCTCCACGGCCTGACCCGCAGCCTGATCGCCAACATGATCGTCGGAGTCACCGACGGGTACCAGAAGGTGCTGGAGATCCAGGGTGTCGGCTATCGTGCCGCGGCCAAGGGCAAGAACCTGGAACTGGCACTCGGCTATTCGCATCCGGTCAGCATCGAGGCACCGGAAGGCATTGAATTCGAGCTTCCCCAACCGACGGAAATCATCGTCAGGGGGATTGACAAGCAGAAGGTCGGTCAGGTCGCGGCGAATATCCGCGAGAGCCGTCCGCCAGAGCCTTACAAGGGCAAGGGCATCCGCTATCGCGGCGAACACGTCCTCAGGAAGGTCGGTAAGCGAGTATGACCGTCATTACCAGTCGTCAGCGACGGCAGCGTCGCCGCTACCGGGTCCGGGCCAAGGTGTCCGGAACCGCCGAGCGGCCCCGTCTGTCTGTCTACCGGTCCAACCGCGGCGTTTTCGCCCAGCTCATCGACGATGTTGATGGCAGGACGCTGGCCGCGGCCAACTGGACCGAACCGGAGCTTTCCAAGCTGCGGGGCGCCGAACAGGCGAAAAAGGCCGGTGAATTGCTGGCTGAACGTGCAAAGAAGGCAGGAGTCGAGACTTGTGTCTTCGACCGAAGCGGTTACCGCTACCACGGCAGGGTCAAGGCCCTCGCTGAAGGTGCGAGAGAGGGTGGACTGGAGTTCTAGGACTCCAGTTCGGTGAAGAACTCATATGAAGGGAATGGATACAGCCCGCATCGACATGGTCAGTCCCAAGGGACTCGACCTGCAGGAGCGTGTGATCGAGATCAACCGCGTGGCCAAGGTGGTCAAGGGCGGTCGTCGTTTCTCGTTCACAGCACTGGTCGCTGTAGGCGATGAAGAGTCGGTCGTCGGCATCGGTTACGGCAAGGCCCGGGAAGTTCCCCTGGCCATTCAGAAGGCCGTTGAGAACGCCCGCAAGAATTTGGTTCGGATCCCCAAGTACGGGGACACGATCACCCACAAGATCATCGGCCGCTTCGGCGCCGGTCATGTGGTGCTGCGCCCGGCCAGCCCGGGAACCGGCGTTATCGCCGGTGGTGGCGTCCGTGCCGTGCTTGAACTCGGTGGTGTGCGTGACATCCTCACCAAGAGTGTCGGCACCCAGAACCCGATCAACCTGGTCAAGGCGACAATGGACGGAATCGTCCGTCTGCGTCGGCCGGAAGAAGTCGCGGAACTGCGTGGCCTGACGATCTCCGAGGTGCTTGGCATCCACCACGATGACCAGCCTGAGGAGGGGTCGGTCAACGGTGACGGCGTTGATGCCGCGAGCGAAGCCGCTGTGGAAGAAGCCGCAGACGCCGCTGCCGCGACCACTGCTGACGCTCCGGCCGAGGCTGCTACCGGGGTTCCGGCTGAAGCGCCGGCCGAGGTAGCGCCTGAGCCATCGGGCGAAAAGGTTGAGGAAGCTCCCGCTGAAGAGGCTGCAACCGAGGTCCCGGCTGATATCGCCGCGATCGAGGAGAAGGCTGCCGACGAGACGGCCGATGTGCCGGTCAGTCCCGAGCCGACCGAGCCGGCCACATCCGAAGTTGAAGCCGAAGTAGCCGCCGAGGAAAAGCTCGGTGAGGCCGAGGTCGAGAAGGCCGAGGAAGAAGGTTCCTGATGGCGAAGCTCGCGATCACCCAGATTCGTTCAGAAATAAACACGAACCCGAGCCAGCGGGGCACGCTTGCCGCCCTGGGTCTGGGCAAGATCGGCCGCAAGGTCGAACGCGATGATTCGCCCCAGCTCCAGGGTCAGCTCAAGGTGGTTTCCCACCTGGTAGAGGTGGAGGAGGCCTGATGGCTGAGAAACAGGAAAGCCGCGAAGAAGAAATCGGCCTTCACAACCTGAGCCCGAAGCCCGGCTCGCGTCGTCCGAAGAAGCGGATCGGTCGCGGACCCGGTTCGGGTACCGGCAAGACCTCAGGTCGTGGACATGGCGGCCAGGGTCAGCGTTCGGGCAACCGGCGCAAGGTCAACCTCGAAGGTGGCCAGACCCCGATTCACATGCGGATGCGCAAGCTGCGCGGACCGCACATGAAGAA
>JAGQUU010000167.1 GCA_020438345.1 Solirubrobacterales bacterium
CGACCCGGGGATAGGTTTCGGGAAGACGGTCGAGCACAATCTGAAGCTGATTCAGGCGACCGGACGGTTCGCGGCGATGAAGCTGCCGGTCCTGGTCGGGGCTTCACGCAAAGCCTTCATCGGCAAGCTGGCAGGCGGGGCTCCCGAGTCCCGTCGCCTTGGTGGAACCATCGCCGCATGTCTCGCTGCAATGGAGGGCGGAGCGGAAATGGTCCGGGTCCATGACGTCGCCCCGGTGGTGCAGGCGATCCGGGTGGCTTCGGCCATTGGTCCCGTCCGGGGAGGACCGGCGGACGGCCACCGGTAGATTGCCCCCATGCTTCGAGGCGAGAACGGTGACGTGATCATCCGGCTGGAAGGAGTGGTTGCGCATACGAACCACGGTGTGACCGATGCCGAGCAGGAACTCGGCCAGCGGATGATTTTCGACCTCGAGATGGAACCGTTCGATTGCGCTGCGACGGAAACCGATGACGTCTCGGACACGGTCGATTACGGAGAAGTGACCGCCTGGCTGGTCGAATCGGCGATGGCTACCCGGTACCGGACCCTGGAAAGGCTGGTCACTGTGCTCGCGGAAGGGCTATTGGTTACTTTCCGCCTGCGCTCGGTTCGGGTCCGTGCGATCAAACCGGAACCACCCGTGCCGGTGACCATGGACGGCGCATCGGTCGAGGTGTTCCGCCGGCGTGAATCCTGAACGCACGTTGAGCCGCGAGGTCTACCTCGGTCTCGGCTCGAATATCGGCGACCGCTACCGGCACCTGCGGGATGCGATCCGGGCGCTGGAGGCGAAGGGTTTGATGGTCGAAGCTGTCTCTTCTGCCTGGGAGACCGAACCGGTCGGGGAGATCCTCGATCAGCCGGACTTTCTCAACGCAGCGATTCGGGTTCGCAGCGACCTCGAACCGGAAGAGCTACTGGATCTGCTTAAGGCCGTTGAATCTGAACTCGGTCGGGAAACCGGGCTGCCCCGGCATTCACCCCGAGTGATCGACGTCGATCTCCTGCTGATGGGAAACCTCGAATACGAGTCAGAAAGACTAAAGCTGCCACATCGGGAGACCACTTCACGGCGGTTCGTTCTGGCTCCGCTGCTTGAACTCGACCCGGAACTGACCCTGCCCGGCGGAACCCGGCTGGCCGAGGCAATGGCCGTACTGGAAGCTGAAGGAGGCCAGGATGTTCGCCCTGCCGGTCCGGTCAGCGAATCCCGCTGAACCCTGGCTCCGCGGTGGTAGGTGAACTCTGACTTGGCGGCGGTAGTAAAGGTCGCCGGCCTTCAGGGGGTCTGTGGAAGGCGGGTAGGCTCCGTGTCATGAGTGAGAGCTACGACTTTGCGGTGGCACGGAACGATCTGCGCGAGACGAAAGTCCTGGAGTCTCCACCCCCGGATCAGATCCGGCTCGAGGAGGGGCAGATTCTGGTCGCTGTCGATCACTTTTCGCTGACCGCCAACAATGTCACCTACGGGGCCATGGGCGACGCGATGAGTTACTGGAATTTCTATCCGGCTCCGGGTGATCTGGGCCGCATACCGGCCTGGGGTTACGGCGAGGTGATCGCCTCCGGGGTGGATGGCGTTGAAGTCGGGGCCAGGGTGTTCGGCTATCTCCCGATGTCAACCCATGCGGTGCTTGAACCGGGTCGGATCCGGAGCTCCGGTTTCACCGACATCACCGGCTATCGAGCTGACCTCCCCTCCGTCTACAACGAGTACCGCCTGGTCACCGGTGAAAAGGACGAGCACCGGGAGCGGCTGGTAGCGATCTTCATGCCGCTCTACGGAACTTCCTGGCTTTTGGCTGACTGGCTGGACGAAATCGATTTTGCCGGAGCCTCCCGGCTGGTCGCCTCGAGTGCTTCGAGCAAGACCGCGCTTGGTCTCGGTCACGCGCTTCAGGTTGACTTCGATACATCCATCGAGACGGTCGGTCTGACCTCGCCGGGCAACCTTGAATTCACCAAAGACACCGGGCATTGGGACACCGTGCTCACCTACGGTGACCTCGCGAATCTTGATCCCGGCACACCGACCATCTATGTCGATTTCGGCGGCAACGCCGATCTGCGCCACCGGGTGCACAGTCATTTCGCCGATCAATTGCTTGCCAGCGTCGCAGTTGGCATCGCCGACTGGGAGTCGATGGTTCCGGACGAAGGCGCGCCTTCCCTGCCCGGGCCCGCGCCACAGTTCTTTTTCGCTCCTGACCGGGTCAGCAAGCGAAACGAGGACTGGGGAGAGGAAGGGCTAGGTCACCGACTTGCCAGGAGTCAGGACCGTTTCATCGATCGCAGCCGGGATTGGATGGAAGTCGAGAATCGAACCGGCCCGGATGGTATCCGGGAGTCCCTGCTCGCCCTGATGGACGGCAAAGTACCCCCGAACAGGGGCATCTCCGTTACTCCCTGAGCTTTCAGGAAGTCACCGGTTCATAACCCTTGGGCGGACGGGGCCAGGCTTTTCGGTCAGGGAGGCCGTCTCGGGGTGTCGGCAGAGTCGCTGCTTCGACGCTTGACCTGATGAAACCCCGCCCGCCTGTTCCGGGCTGCCTGAATGCGGGTAGGTTCGGAATATGGACCGGAGCGGAGACGCAAAGCGTGTGCCGGAACGGTGACCGAAACACGGATTGAACGGAGACGGAAATGGGTGATGCGGAACGAATCGTGATCGTCGGGGCGAGCCTGGCAGGAGCGCGTGCGGCGGAGGGGGCCCGGGACGCCGGATTCGAGGGGGAGATCCTGCTGATCGGCGATGAACCGGAGCGACCGTACGAACGCCCACCACTTTCCAAGGACTATCTGCGGGGCGAGAAGGACGATCTGTCATGGGTCCACGATGAGGACTTCTACACCGGCCACGGAATCGACCTGCGGACCTTGACCGTGGTCACCGGGATTGACCCCGGCAACCGGAAGCTGCTGATCGAAGGATCTGACCCGGAGCCTTATGACCGCCTTCTGCTTGCGACCGGCTGCGAGCCACGCCGGATCGAGATTCAAGGCGCGGACCTGGAAGGCATCCACTACCTGCGGTCCGCTGCCGACTCGGCGGCGCTCGGGGAGCAATTGGCGGACGGGGTGAGGCTGGTCGTGGTCGGGGCCGGCTGGATCGGCTCCGAGGTCGCGGCATCAGCCCGCCAGAAGGGTTGCCAGGTGACCTTGATCGAACCGGCCGAGGTTCCACTCCAGGGGGTCCTCGGTGCCGAAATCGGGGCTGTCTATCGTGATCTTCACCTGGAGCGAGGCGTTGACTTCAAAGGAGGCACCGCTGTCGAGGCGTTCCTCGGTAGC
>JAGQUU010000168.1 GCA_020438345.1 Solirubrobacterales bacterium
ACCGCCTGGTCGAGGCGGGCCTCGTTGATCGCCGGGAAGACCCGGATGACCGGCGCTGCTCGCTCCTTTCAGTCAGCGCGCAGGGACACACCTACCTGGCCGAACACCGCTCACGCAAGAGTGCCTGGCTGGCCAGTCTGATTGAAGATATGCCCGAAGCCGATGCCGACATTCTCGCCAGAGCGGCACGGATCCTCTCCCGCGCACTGGAAGCACACAGGACCTCTGAACACGGCCTTCCACGGCAGTACCGGGATCTCTCCGGAGAATCAGTCGCCGATTCTCCGGAGGAAAGTTGACCGCCGCGCTGCGGAGGTCCTTCGATTCCCTTTCGGTCCCGAACTTCCGCCGCTACTTCAAGGGACAGGTTGTCTCTCTCTCCGGCAACTGGATGCAGACAGTCGCCGAAGTCTGGCTGATCCTCAGCCTGACCGGATCCGGCTTCGCGGTAGGCATCGCCACGGCACTCCAGTTCCTGCCAATCCTCGTTCTGGGAGCCTGGGGCGGTTCACTGGCCGACCGGTTCGCGAAGCGGGAGCTGCTGATCGTCACCCAGGGCCTGATGATGATTCCGCCCCTGATCATGCTCACCGTGACCGCCACGGGAGTGGTCACGCCGGCCATCGTCTTCGGGCTGGTCTTCGTCCGTGGAACCCTGCTGGCGATAGACAATCCGGCTCGTCAGGCGTTCGTAATGGAGATGGTCGGGCCGGACCGGATCGTCAACGCGGTCAGTCTCAACAGTGTCATCGTCCATTCGGCCCGGGTAGCGGGTCCGGCAATTGCCGGGGTCCTGATCGCAACAGTCGGAGTCGCGCCCTGCTTCGGGCTAAATGCGCTCACATTCGTCGTGATGATCTGGGCCCTCAGGGGCATGGACCCGGCGAGATTGAGTGAGCCTCCGAGGCCGGACAGCAAGGAGCCGGGAAGGGTCCGGGCGGCGATTCGCCACGTGAAGGAAACCCCGGAACTCGCAATGCCGCTGCTGCTGATGGCCCTGGTCGGAACTCTTGGTCTCAACTTCCAGGTCATCCTGCCCCTGCTCGCCAGGCTCACCTTCGAAGGCGGAGCGAGCTCTTACGCGGTACTAGTCTCTTCAATGGGCGTCGGCTCGGTCATCGGGGCCCTTATCACCGGAGCCCGTGGCCAGACCGGAATGGGTGTGATCGGGGCTTCGGCGGCGGCCTTCGGGGCTCTCGCCATGGCGGCTGCGCTGATGCCAAGCCTGGCTTCCGAGATTCCGATCCTCGCCCTTCTGGGCGGGTCAGCCGTGATGTTCGCTGCCGCCATCAACTCAACGATTCAACTCGCTGTGGCACCGGAAATGAGAGGCAGGGTGATGGCGCTCTACTCGGTCGTCTTCCTCGGATCAACTCCGATCGGAGGACCTCTCGTCGGCTTCATTTCGGAATCCGCGGACCCGAGGCTGGCTCTCGCCCTCGCTTCTGTTTCCGGGCTGATTGCCGCAGGAGGTGCCTGGTGGATAAGCGGCCGGGCGGGCGAAGCATCCCGTGCCGCCGTTGCGAACGGGTAGCCTGAGCCCAGCGTGATCCACAAGGCGCATGGATACTGGATCAAGGAAGCCGGCCCCCAGCCGGAGCAGCCATCGCTGGAGGGCGCACACAGCTTCGATGCGCTCGTGATCGGTGGAGGCTTCACCGGTCTCTGGACTGCCTACCACCTGAAAACCGCCGAGCCCGACCTCAAAATTGGCTTGCTGGAATCAGGGTCAATCGGTCACGGACCCAGTGGCAGGAACGGCGGATTCGTCGACGCAATGTGGGTCAGCTTCGCCAGTCTCGCCGCCCGCTACGGACCCGGGCCGGCCCTTGCGCTCGCGAGAGCGTCAGAACGGTCGGTCGCTCAGGTCGGTGAGTTCTGCGAACAACATCAGGTTGATGCCTGGTACCGGCCCTCGGGGTACCTGAACGTCTCAACCGCGCCGGCGCAGGATGGCTCCTGGGAACGGAACCTGAACGCCATGCGAGAAGCGGGAATCGTCGACGGTCCCCGTGAGCTCACCGCGAAACAGGTGCAGGCAGTCTGTGCTTCGCCGGCTTTCCGCTCGGGTGTGCATTACGGCGCGGCGGCGACAGTTCAACCCGCCCGCCTTGCTTTCGGGATCCGTGATGCGATCAGCGACCTGGGGGTGGAGCTTTTCGAAGGAAGTCCCGCGATCCGGGTCGAGGACAGTGGCCCGAGGGTGAAAGTTCACACTCCGGCCGGAACTGCGGATGCTGCCCGCGTGGTCCTGGCCAACGGACCCGCCCTGGCCGGTCAGGGGTCGCCTTTCAGACGAAACGTGACCCTCGCCTCGAGCCACATGGTGATAACCGAACCGGTACCGGAAGTTGTCGACGAACTCGGCTGGACGGGGGGAGAGGCGATCAGCGATTGCCGGGCCTTGCTCACCTACTTCCGCACCACCCCCGACGGACGCATCGCCCTCGGTTGGGGCGGCGGCAGAATCGCCGCCGGTTCACGCCGCTTCGGCAGGTCGGAGCTCGACGCCGAGGTGATCGAAGGTGTCATCAGGGCGCTCACGAGATACTTCCCGATGCTCCGGGACAAGAGGATCGATTATGCCTGGGGAGGTCCGATCGACACCTCCGCCACCCATCAGCCCCATGTGGTGAGCCTGCCTTCCGGCCGTGCCTTCGCGGCATTCGGCTACACCGGAAACGGGGTCGGTCCCTCCCAGATGGTCGGCCGTTCGCTCGCTTCCCTTGTGCTCGATCGTCGCGACGAATACGGAAGCCTTCCCTTCATCGAACCGGCTGGCGCCTTGACAAGAGTTCCCCCGGAACCATTCCGCTGGATCGGAGGGACCCTCATCCGGGAAGCGATCGAGCGCAAGGAAGAAGCGGAGATGTCCGGAAACACCGCGGACCCGGTCTCGTCGATGGTCGCCCGCGTGCCCGAGATGATCGGCTTCCACATCGGACGCTGAGCTATCCCCTGGAAAATCCCCACGGAAGGGTCCGGGGGAGTAGCTTCATGGGGCACCGCTCAAACCGCAACCCGGAGGCAACGATGGCCCAGATCCCTGAAGAAGCCTATGCAGTAATCGACAGCCCGAATCTCGCTCATCTGGCGACGATCAACCCTGACGGATCACCTCAGGTGACTCCGGTCTGGATCGACAGGGAAGGCGACACAATTCTTTTCAACACGGCCAGGGGCCGGCAGAAGCCCCGCAATCTGGAGAGGGATCCCCGCGTTTCAATCTCGATTCACAACGCGGAGAACCCGTACCAGCCCCTGACCATCCAGGGCCGGGTTCAGGAGATGACCGGGGAGGGCGCCGATGATCACATCGATGCGCTCGCCAAGAAATATCTGGGCGAGGACACCTACCCGTTCCGTCAGCCAGGCGAGGAACGCCTGATGGTGATCATTCATCCGGAAAAGGTCTCCTTCGGGATGTAAACACGGGCGGGGTCCCGCGAACCGTCGATTGCCCGGCTCGCGGGACCCCGCCTGGGGATCCGAAAGGATCCTCTATTCCTCGATGTAGCCGCCCGCGACCAGGTAGTCATGAGCAACCTGGGCAGGCTGCTCCTTATCCAGATCGACCCTGGCATCGAGTTCCTGCATCACCTTTTCTGTCAGGCCTTCCTGGACCAGCTCGATCGTCGCGGCGTAGTCCGGTCCTGCCTTCTCGATCGTTTCGGCTTTGGTCAGGAAGATGACATTGCCGGCCGGCAGTACGCCCTTGTCATCTTCGAGAATCGTGTACTGGTCGTCGCCGGCACCCAGTTGGGCATCGGTGGTGAACACGATCGAGAGATCGGCCTGGCCCTTGTCGAGGACCTCGTAACGAAGGCCGATGTCAACCGGCGTGAAAGAAGCGAAATCCAGGCCGTAGTTCTGCTGCAGGCCAAGCAGGCAGTCGATCCGCTGGCGGCATTCAGGTGACCCGTACAAGTTCAGGTCCTGGCTCTTGCCTTCCAGGTCCGAGATCTTCGTCACCCCGAGCTCTTCGGCCTTGCTGGTCAGCAGTCCGACCGCGTTGGCACTTGCGAAGGGAGTCGGCGGCAGAGCTTCGATGCCCTCGTCGGCCAGATCCTGTTTCGCCATCTCGTAGGCACCATCCGGATCCCCCGGCACATCCTCGGGGGCCGTGTCGAAGAAGGATGTCAGGGCCGTGGAGATGTACTCCGGGTAGCCCGAGATCTCACCCTTCCTGAGGGCGGCCAGGGCGACAGTTTCCGACCCGAGATTGAGGTCAGTGGCCACCTTGTAACCGGCGGCTTCGAGGGACTGGGCGTAAATCTCACCCAGCACGATCTGCTCCGTGAAGTTCTTCGAACCGATCGTCAACTGGGGCGTTTCACCGTTGGCCGGGTCACTTTCGATCATCTTGCCGGAGGCGGTTGCCTCCGAGGTCGGTTCATCGCTTGAATCTCCGTCGTCGGAACCGCAGGCCGCAAGGCCGACGGACATGGCCAGCAAGGCGACCATGAGCAGATAGCGCAATTTCTTGACAGACATCAGTTGTCTCTCTCCTTGACTGTTGTTGGACTGGGGTGCTGCCAAGAACGTATCCACTGGGGCGGGCGAACAATCCAATCTGTCTCAGGAACGCTTCAGCTTCATGCCCCTGGAGGTCATCGCCCACTGGGCCCCGGCCAGCGCAGCTTCCAGCGCGAGAGCCATCAAAGCGACCAGAACCGCCCCGGCCAGTACCCCGGCGTCACCGTAGACATTCCTGGCGATAATGAAATCGCCGAGGGTGAGAATGCCGGCCAGCGGCGCGATTGTCGCGGTGGCGATGATGTTGATCGCCGCGGTCCGCACCCCGCCCATGATGGTCGGCACAGCCAGCGGCAGTTCGACCCGCGTGATGATCTTTCGTTCGGTCATACCCATGCCGCGGGCTGCCTCGACAGAGGACCGGTCAACTTGCCTTATCCCGACAAAGGTGTTGGTCAGGATCGGTGGAATCCCGAGAATCGCCAGAGCGACAACAAGGTTGAACATTCCAACACCGACAGCCGCCGCCATCAGGGCAATCAGCGCCAGTTCCGGAATCGCCCGTCCGGCGTTGCCGGCTGAGACCGCGAGGAACTCACCCCGCCCGTAGTGCCCCAGCAGCAGGCCGGCGGGGAGAGCCAGCAGGACAGCCACCGCGAGTGCGAGCAGGGTCACCTCGAGCTGGCGCGCAGCCAGATCCAGCACCTGGCTGGTGCCACCAACAGTCACCCCGCCTGTTTCAGCTTCGCGTCCGGAAAAGACAAACTCGAAAGCTTCACCGAAAAGTCCGAATGACGCAGCCGGCAGGTTCATGGCGCTGCCCGCTGCCAGGGGGTAAGGGCCTTGCGGGCCAGCAACAGGACCGCGTCGAAAAGGATCGCCATCAGGACAGCAATCGAGCCGGCCACGATGATTCCCGTCTTGAACGTGATGTTCGATCCGGTGACGATCTCGGCTCCCAGGCCTCCGCCATTGGCGAAAACCGCCAGGGTTGCCAGCGCGACAGTGCTGACCGTCGCGATCCTCAACCCGGCAATGATCTCCGGCAGAGCTAGCGGCAGTTCAACCTGACGGAGCACCTGGGATCGTGTCAGGCCGATACCTCTCGCTGCCTCGGTCACATCCGGCGGAACATTTCTGAGACCCGTGGTGATGTTGCGGAAGATGATCTGAAGATTGAAAGCGGTAAGTGCGATGATCGCGGTCATCGCACCACGTCCCGTCAATGGCAACAGCAGGAAAAAGAAGGAAATCGACGGGATCGTGTAGAGAATGCCGGTCCCGGCCAGGAAGGGTGTCTGGAGCCACCTGTGCCGGTGGGCGAAGACCGCAAGAGCAAAGGCGATCAGGAACCCCGCTGCGACCGCGCTGCCGACCAGGATGAGGTGCTCGAGGGTCGGGTCGAGGTAGCGGTCGTAGTTGTCGGTGACCCAATCTGGACAAAAGAGCCGGTTCTCCTGGATACAACCGCCGCCGGAGCGGTCGGTGAAGAAGCTCTCGTCAACCGCCGCGGTGACTGCCAGGAACTCAGTCATGAGGCCTTTCCGCGGCGGAAAGTTCCGATTCGGACGCCTCCCTGGAGGAAAGGAAGTCGGAAACGATTTCGACCGAAAGCACGCCGGTCAGGCGCCCACGCGGATCAACCACCGGAGCGTAGAGCGATCCGCTCTGAAGCAGAGTGGCCAGACCATCCCGAAGGACTGAATCGGCATCGATCAGCGGGTCAGCGGTTGAGTCTGCATTCTCCGGCACAGATTCGCCGGCGAGGTCACGCCTGGAAAGCCAGCCGAGAGGACGGCTTTCATTGTCCACAAGGAGGGCATGCGGGACCTCGGCTGCCGCAACCGCAGTGCGAACCGGCTCGCAGGGATCTCCAGCCTGGGCGAGCGGAGCCGTCCAGAGGTCGACATCCCTCACCCTCATCAGCGCAAGCCGCTTCAGAGCGCGGTCGGCCCCCACGAAATCTTCGACGAAATCATCTGCCGGCTCCATCAGAAGTCCGGTCGGGGAGGCGAACTGGGCGAGACGGCCTCCCTTCTTCAGGACCGCTACCCGATCCCCCATTTTGATTGCTTCGTCGACGTCATGAGTGACAAAGAGAACTGTCTTCCGCAGTTCAGCCTGAAGGCGGAGAAACTCGTTCTGGAGCCGGGAACGGTTGATCGGATCGATCGCACCGAAAGGTTCATCCATGAGCATCACCGGTGGATCGGCCGCCAGCGCCCGGGCGACACCGACCCGCTGTTGCTGGCCACCGGAAAGCTGGCTCGGATATCGGTCACCGTATTCCGGATCGAGGCCGATCAGCTCAAGCAGCTCGGCCGACCTGGCCCGGACCCGGTCCTTTTCCCAGTTCAGCAAGGTCGGCACCGTACCGATGTTCTCGGCGATGGTCCGATGCGGGAAAAGGCCGATCTGCTGAATCACGTAGCCGATCTCCCGGCGAAGTTGGGCAGGGTCGCCCTCCCGGATCGAGTTGCCACCGATCGATATGTCGCCACTGGTCATCTCGACTGTGCGGTTGACCATCCTCAATGCGGTTGTCTTGCCACAGCCGGAAGGCCCTACCAGCACGCAGATCTCACCGGCAGGCACTTCAAAGTCAAGTTCCTCAACCGCGAAAGCCTCGGCACCGGGGTAGCGCTTGCTCACCGAATTGAACCGGACAGAAGACGAAGAAGAGCTTTCGGCAGTCACGGGACGATCGTATTCGCGGGACCCGCGGCAAAACCGCGTGCAGAGTTGGAATCGACAGGTCGGTTTGTGTGCATGTCCTTACACTCCCCCGGAGTGCACTCACCCAATCCCCTCAGTTCCGGTCCTTCGACGGATCGTCGCGCACGATTCCGTGCCGCTTACAGCCTGGCTTTCGTTGCCGTTGCCGCGGTTCTCATCCTGCTTGCCGGGCAAAGGCCGGCGGATGCTTCGACCGAATCAGAGCTTGAGGCCACTCAGGCGAAGATCTCGAAGCAGAACAACAAGAAGGGGGTGCTGACTGACGAGATCGCCAGCCTCAGCGCCCAGATCGACGGGTACGAAACCCAGGTGGCCGCGCTCCGGGCCGAAGAGCAGGACGCCGAGGCCCGTCTCGCCGCGAAACAGAAAGAACTCGATGGTGCCCAGGCGGAAGTTGACAGCGCGTACAAGGAGCTGAAGATCCTCGCCGGCCGGCTCAACCGTTCACTCGATGTGCTGCGTGAGCGGCTTGTCGCCATGTACCAGTCCGGTGACTCCGACATCGCCGACCTGGTTTTGACTTCGGAAAGCTACGGCGACCTGCTGCAGCGATCCACCTACCTGGAGCAGATCCAGAGTCGCGACGAGAGTGTCGTTGGCCGGGTCCGCGACCTGCGCGACCAGCAGGAAGCGATCGTGGTCCGCCTCAAGAAGGCGAAAGACACGATCGAATCTGCCCGCGACGAGATCGCCACCGAAGAGAAGAACCTCGCGACCGCGAGAGCGGCGGTTGAAAGCCAGCAGGCCGAGCTGCAGTCGGTCCGGTCTGAACGCCGGAGCAGAGTCGCGGCGATCGACAGCAAGGTTGATCACCTCGAGGACATCGAGGCGGACCTCCAGCAGAAGATTCAGGAACAGATTGCCGCGGCTTCCGGATTGGCAGTACTGCCGGCCGGCCCGATGACTTCACCTTCCGCGGCCGGCTTGATCTGGCCTGTCAGCGGCACCCTCACCTCGGGCTTCGGTGCCCGCAGCTCACCCGGTGGCGTTGGATCGACCAACCACGAAGGTATTGACATCTCCGTGCCCGAAGGGACCCCGATCCGGGCGTCGGCCAGCGGCACGGTGATCATGGCTTCCTACAACGGTGGCTACGGCAACTACACCTGTATCGATCACGGCAGCGGACTTTCCACCTGCTATGCCCACCAGTCCGGTTATGCAGTGACGACCGGTCAGCAGGTTGATCAGGGCCAGGTGATCGGATACTCCGGAAACACGGGAGCCAGCACCGGTCCCCACCTCCACTTCGAGGTGAGGATCAACGGGGCCGCGCAGGACCCGATGGGTTACCTCTAGGGATTCCCTGAAGAGACTTCCGTTGCGTAACTCGTTAGGTTCCGGGGCATGACTGCGAGCAGCGACCTGCCGTACCCGCCCTTCGAGCTGGCCGACCGGGTTTCTTCGCTGCCGTCAAATGACTTCAGCGGATTTGTTCTGTATGAGATCCGTGGCCGGGAACTACACCAGCAGCTGCTTTCCATGTTGCCGGAGGGGTATTCATTCGAGGGACGCTCCGTGCTTGATTTCGGCTGTGGCGCGGGCCGGACCCTCAGGCATTTTCATGATGATGCCGCGACGGCGCGGTTCGTTGGCTGTGACATCGACGGACAGAGCATCGACTGGCTCCGGGAAAACATGAGCCCTCCCTTCGAAGTGTTCCAGAGTGAAGTGGATCCTCCGCTGCCCCTGGAGGAAGGAACCTTCGACTTCATCTGGGCTGTCTCCGTCTTCAGCCACCTGTCGGACAACTCGGCCGCCTGGTTGCTTGAACTCCGACGGTTGCTAAAGCCCGATGGCCTGCTGATGGCCTCATACATGGGCAAGTTCAACTCCGAGCTGCTCGCCCGGGAGGAATGGGACGAAGACCGGATCGGAATGAACGTACTCCGCCACAATCAGGACTGGGATGAGGGAGGACCATCCGTTTTCATGTCTGACTGGTGGGTGGATGAGCATTGGGGGCGGGCGTTCTCAATTGAGGATCGAGTGGATTTTCACGGGCAGACATGGACTCTTCTTCGCAAGTCCGGGGGCTCCATGAGTGTGGAGGAGCTGCTCGCCCCCGGATCCGACCCAAGGGAATTTGCCGCCCTGCGTCACAACCTCGCGCAGGTCCAGGCGGAGTTGGAAGAGCAGAAGGAGATCTCCACTGGTCTGCGTCGCGAACTTGACCTGCCGTTGAAAATCCGGTTGCGCCGACGTCTCGGCATGAGCTGGCAGGACCAGTAGGTCAGTCGCCGCCCGGGTCCAGGCGCGAACTCTGTTCGCGCACCCTGGCAAGGACTTCCGCCGAACCTTCGACTTCCCTGTCCTTCATCAGGATCCGCCCGTCAACGACCGTGTCCTTCACGACCGAACCAGCGGCCGTGTAAACAAGCGCGGAGGAGAGGTTTCCGAGTGCCAGTTCTGGCGCTGCCGGATCGAGCACGATGAAGTCAGCCGGGGCCCCGATCGTGAGTGGCTCCGAATCGGCTGTGACGGAACGTCCCAGCCGACCGATCAACCCTGACCTCTGACCGGTCGCGGTCGCCCAGGCTTCCGCCACCGGAATCGCTTCGGCATCACTGGCAGCATGTCGCTGGAGCAGGGCGAAGGTTTTGAGGTCGGAGAGCAGATCAAGTGAGTTATTCGACCCGGCGCCATCGGTGCCGAGCGCCATCGGCACCCCCGCCCGCGCGGCGTCCGGGTAAGGAAAAACTCCCCCGACCGCAAGCTTCATGTTGGCGACCGGATTGGTGGTGACCGTCGCGCCACGTTCGGAAATCAGCTCCATCTCCTCAGGTTCCAGCCAGACGCCATGGGCCAGGTTGGTCTGCGGAGTCAGCATGCCAAGGCTGTCGAGATAGGCGGCCGGACGCATTCCGTGTGTCTTCACGCAATCGAGCACTTCCTCACGGGTCTCGGAAAGGTGAATGTGGATCGGCAGGCCGCGATCTTCCGCCAAACCGGCCGCGTACTCGAGGCTGGCGGTCCCGACCGTGTAGATGGCATGCGGGGCGACCGCGGCTCCGATCCGGTCACCGAAACCGGCGAGCTCGTCGAGATGCGACTCCAGTTCGCGGTTTCGCTCCGCGAGGTCAGCACCAGGGGGGTCGAAAAGCGGGGGTCCGATCACCGCCCTCAACCCGGCATCCTCGACCGCTCTGGCGGTAGCTGCCGGCAGCCAGTACATGTCCCAGAAGCCAATGGTTCCGCTTCGGATCATCTCCAGACAGGCCAGCCTCGTGCCCCAATAGACATCCTCGGCTTCAAGCCTCTGCTCGACCGGCCAGATCGCTTCCTTCAGCCAGCGGATGAGCGGCAGGTCATCGCCATGCCCACGGAACAGGGTCATCGCAGCGTGGGTGTGGCCGTTTACCAGCGGGGCGCAAAGGATCCCGCCGCCTGCGTCGAGCATTTCGCCGGCATTGACATCGACCGCGGCTTCCGGGCCGATCGCGGTTATCTTGCCGTCAAGGGCAGTCAGTGAAACGGTCTTGCCGTCAAGCAGGGCGTTGGTTACAACCAGCCTGCGATCGCGACTCACGATGCCTCGGCTCCTCGCGGGCCGGGGTGTCCATGGCGGCTCTGGCGGAGGAATTCGAACGAACCGAAGAAGGGTGCGATACAGCCGAGCAGGGCTATTGCCAGGGCCAGCCGCAGGTTGATCACCCGATAGTGCACGGCATACAGGCTCGTGATCGACATGCCGATCCAGATCAAGCCATGGGTGAGCCCGAGAATGAACGTGTAGGGCTGTGGGCCGTCGAGCAGGAAGGCGCAGACCAGCAGCCCGGTGTAAACCAGGGAATGGAAAAGGCTGACCACTTCCAACCGTCTGAAAGTGACCAGCCTTTTGAAACGGTTGCCGAACCCCCGGGAGAGGGAGTCAGGGGGTGCGGCCGGCGACCGATCCGATCCGGTTGCCGATTGTCTTGTCGGAGCTGCGGGTGCCACTCGTGCGCAAGCCTTTCACGCCGAAGCGCCTCCGTGCTACTTCGGCAACGGCCAGGGTTGCCGCGGTCAGTGAGACCGCCTGGACGTTGTCGGCTCCACCGAGGAGGGTTCCGGAAAGGACCACAGCCGCTGCGGCTTTCGGTGCTCTTTCCGATGAGGCGACCCTCGCCACTCTTCTCTCGATCCGTTTCATGGCACCAAAGTAGGGCGGCGTTCGCGTGCGGAAGTAGAAATTCTGTGAACGCCGGATGTTCAGGGGACGGCCGCGAGGAGAGACAGCAAGCCGATGGCAGCCAGAGGCCCATGAACACCCGGGCCGGATCAGTTGATCAGGCGCTCTAACTCGTCGAGCCTGTCATCAATCGCACAAGCGAGGGCGGGGGGCAGGTTGGAGCCGGAGATCGCCTCCATGTCTCCGCGCCAGAGACCCAGGCGACGTTCCGCGTCAAGTGCCGCGGGGTCGTCGCCTTCCCCGATCCGATCAAGCATCGCTTCGATGCCGGCCAGCCGGTCACTGAGGTAGACAAGCCGGACCCGTTCGCCTGAGATCGATACCCGGTGTCGATGATCGGCTCGGCGTTCGGAGCTGTCCTTAAGTCCCGGATCCTGACCGAGCGCGACAACCAGCTCCCGCATCTCCGGTCCGAACGCAGTCTCGATCTCCTCCGCGGTGACATCGGACTTCTCGACCGTGTCATGCAGATAGGCGGCCGCTGCCGCGACTTCATCACCCCCAAAGCGGACTGTGATCCGGGCGACCTTGGCCGGATGTTCGATGAATTCGTCGGATCCGTGTTTTCCGGACTGTCCCCGATGGGCTTTCTCGGCGAATGAATATGCCGCGCCGGGAAGGTGAAGGGGCGGCGCACCGGCAACACGGTCAGGGTGGTCGCGATTCACGAATGCCGCTGAACCGGTCCGGATCCCGGGCTGGTCCAGGAGTGAATTGAAAAGCCCGGCCTCGATCGAGAGGCCTTCTTCCAGCGGGCGACCGAATCCGCGGAGCGCCGCTTCGAGGTCCGTTCTGAGCGCCGGCTGAGGCAGAGCGGAGATGGACGCGGCGAGACCCAGCGCACGATCAAGGGAGCGACCGCTTTCGGTCACCTCGTTGACCAGACCGATTCGCTCCGCTTCTGTGGCTCCGATGACCCGTCCCGTGATGATCAGATCGAGCGCCCGGGACATCCCGATCATCCGGGGCAATCGCTGGGTGCCCCCGTCGCCCAGGCCAACATTCCAGCGGCGGCAGGTAACTCCGAATGAGGCGTGCTGGTCGGCGATGCGAAGATGCGCCAGGCAGGCCCACTCGAGTCCCCCCGCATAGGCGGCACCGTTGACCGCCGCGATCACCGGCTTGGTAATGCCGGTCCAGCGGGTCGGGCCGATATTGCCTTCGGCCGGGATCGGCTTCGCAGAGAGATCCGAAGCGTCAAAGAGCGGTTCCCGTCCCGATGCGGGATCAAACATTGCCACCACTGACTTGAGGTCGGCACCGGCGCAGAATGCTTCCGTGCCGGAGCCAGTGATGACAAGGACGTTCGCCTCGTCGTCGTCACGGAACCGGGCAAGGAAATCAAACAGGGCACGTGACTCGGCCGGGCCGATGGCGTTTCGTGCGTTCGGCCGGTTGAGGGTAATCAGGCGGATGCCCGGGCCGGGTTCGCCGTAAAGGACGGTTTCGGTGTCGGATCCCGCCATCCTTCTGGCCGCTATTCGGCGGGAGGGATGACCAGACCGGAACTGTCGGTCACGCCGGTGGCGCCGTCAGGAAGGGTGACACCGGTATCCGGCAGGGTGACGCCAGTGTCGGGCAGGGTGACACCGGTATCCGGCAGGGTGACGCCCGTCTCGGGGATCGTGGAATCGGTTGATGTGACCCCGGCGGCTGTTTCCAACGCTTCTACTCTCGTCTGTAGCGCATCGATCCTGTCGCTGTCCGAATTCTTGGTCAGGGAGATGTAGAGCGCGGCGGCCCCGACGCCGACCGCGAGGCAGGTGAGGACAAGCGCGATTATCGACCGCTTCTTGAGGGACTTCTCCAATTGGGCCAGCCAGCCCCGCTGGCCATCGAGTCGGGTTGCGATGTCGATTGGCTGCCGCTGCTGGGCGGCCGGCGGGCGACCATGTGAGCCCGTTGAAACCGGTGGGACGCCTTGCCTCGGTGCCACCGGCTGCCGCTGGGTGCCGGCCGGCTCGCGCTGGCTGGCGGCCGGAGCTTGCGGCCGGGGAATGCTGCCCTGGCGTTGCGGTTGCGGCCGGGGCGCTGAGGGATTTCCTGGTTGACCGGAAGGTTGAGCCGGAGGCTGTGCGGGCCTTGAAGGTTGCTGTGGAGCTCCAGCACTGGCGCGCGGCCGGGGCTGCGGGCGACCTTGAGGGGCGTTTATCGGCACATCGGAGGTGCCGCCATCCTGGGGCGGTTTGCTCATCGCCAAGCAATCTACCCATCCCGCGTTCCCTCAGTTCAATATCGTGTCCGATGGCATTTATCCGTCATGCACCTCCCGGGTGCCCCCACGCCCCGGCCACATAAACCCAAGGAGAAAGACTTCACATGCCTGAAGCAGTGATTGTGGACACGGTCCGCACCCCGATCGGCCGCGCCTTCAAGGGCTCGCTATCCCAGCTGCGTCCCGACGACACCGGCGCGTTCATCATCGACCAGCTCCTCGAGCGGAACCCGGGAGTGGACCCCGCCACCATCGAAGAGGTCTTCTGTGGCGTCGGTATGCCCCAGGGCAAACAGGCCTACAACCTCGCCCGTATTCTCGTCCTGCTTTCGGACAAGCTGACCCAGGCCACGACGGGTGTCACGGTTTCGCGCTACTGCGCCTCGAGCCTCGACGCGATCCGGCACGCCTCGAATGCCGTCAAGAACGGCGAAGGCGACATTTACATCGCCGCCGGGGTCGAGTTCGTCAGCTCCTTCAACGAGCGCAGTGAAATCGCCGGCGCCCGTGCTGCCGGACAGGAAGATCAGAGCGAGTACCTGATCGGCAACGACGGCACGCCCAACGCCTACATTGACATGGGCATCACCGCCGTCAATGTCGCCAATAAGTACGGCGTCAGCCGCGACACGATGGACGACTACGCGCTTCGCTCGCAGCACCTCGCTGTTGCCTCGCAGGAGTCCGGATTCTTCGATCGCGAAATCGCCCCGGTGACCCTGCCGGACGGCACCGTGGTCAGCAAGGATGACGGTCCCCGCGCCGACGGTGGCGACATGCGTGAGAAGCTCGGCAGCCTCCCCGAGGCATTCGGTGGTGGTGGCGTCACCGCCGGCAACTCCTGCCCGTTGAACGACGGCGCAGCTGCAGTTCTCATCATGAGCGACACCAGGGCGGCCGAACTCGGTCTGACCCCGCGCGCGAAGATCGTTACCTCGGCCACCGCCGGCAATGAGCCGGAGAAGATGGGCGTCGCCCCGATCTGGGCCGTCAAGAAGCTCCTCGA
>JAGQUU010000169.1 GCA_020438345.1 Solirubrobacterales bacterium
CAACATCGAAGTCCTGAAGTGTGATGTGACCCCGATACCGCTCTCCTTCTCCACCAGCGGAGCGGACCTGGTTGATCCGGGCGAGCCCGGAGCAACCCCGCCGCGACCAGCCAATGACTGGAAAGCGGAAGCATTCGAAGCTCCCGGTGTTGATGAAAACCCGGAGGGCGCCGTTACTTCGCTCTGGAACTCGCTTCCGGCTTCGACTGCCGTAAACGAGCCTTTGGCGAATGCGGGCGCCACCTGCGCCGACACCCTTGACGGGATGCTCGGCGGCAAGGGCGGATTCTGGCTCGGCGGAGAGGTTGATTTCGAAACCTCATCCGGACCGACCGGTCCGACCGGACCGACTGGCTCGACCAATCCGACCGGACCGACTGGCTCGACCAATCCGACCGGTCCGACTGGCTCGACCAATCCGACCGGTCCGACCGGCCCGACCACACCGGTCACTCCGGCGGGCGAACAGCTGGAGGCAACCTTCAGCGAAGGCCGCATGAACCTGAACGAGGCGGGTGGTCCGTCCACCTCCGGTGTGAAGGTTGTTGACTCCACGGTTCCCGATGCCCCGGTCGTTTTCCAGACCAACAGCTGGAACCGCAGTAGTGGTGCGATCGACGCACCCCCTTCATCGCTGACTTTCCCGTCCAAGGAGCTACAGATGAACGCCATGGGCATCGATCTCAATGTGAAGATCGAGTTCCGGGCACTTGGGAACATCACCGGCAACTACAGCGAGTCAAGCGGTGCCATGTCACTCGGCTTCAACGCCGGTGCGCTGATCACCGTGGTCGCTCCGGCCCTCAACAATCTGGAAGTGCTGAAGTGTGATGTCACCCCGATTCCGTTGAGTTTCTCCTCTGCTGGGGCGACGCTGGTTGATCCGGGCGAGCCCGGGGCGACACCGCCGCGTCCGGCCAAGGACTGGCAGGCTGCCGCATTCCAGCGGCCCGGCGGAAGCGCCACGGCCGATCCGGAAGGCGCGGTCACATCGCTGTGGAACTCACTGCCGGCCTCAACCCCGATCAGCCAGGCCATGCCCGGCGTCGCGACCTGTGCCGGAACCCTGGACGGGATGCTCGGTGGCAAGGGTGGCTTCTGGCTCGGTGGCAAGGTCCACTATGGAGTGACCACCGGACCGACCGGACCGACCGACACGACCGGACCGACCGGACCCACAGGTCCGACCGATTCGGATGTTCCGGCCAAGGGTGAAGCGTTCTTCGACGGCAAGAACCTTCACATCCGGCTCTACTGCCCGAAGTCATTCAAGCCATCATGCAAGAGCAGCTCGGCACCGGTGACCAGGAAGGTCGGAAAGAACGCCAGCCGCAAGGCCAAGAAGAAGGTCAAGCAGATGTCCAAGCCGGTGAAGACCAACATCAAGTCCGGCAAGTGGAAGAAGGTCACCTACCTGATCAAGCCCAAGTACCGGGCGACCGTTCAGAAGATGGTTGGCAAGAACAAGCGTCTGTTGATCATCCGGCAGAAGGTGAAGGCCAAGAAGTTCAACGGCAAGAAGTTCAAGGGCAAGAGCAGGACCTTCTACCACAAGCACAAGGTCAAGGCACACTGAATCCCGGTGTAGCCGACCTGAATCAGGTACAAGGCAATTCAAAGCAAAGGGGCCCCGGCATCGGGGCCCCTTTGCTTTGCAGAAGTTTCAGCCTGTGTGGGTCAGGCCGGAGTAATGGCGCTGCGGCGTTCGGTAAAGGAACGGTCGCGGCCCTCAGCTAGGGCAAACCGCTTGATCAGCTCGGTCCGGAGGTTCCCAGGCTCGATAACGGCATCGATGACCATCTCGGATGCCAGATGAAGAAGGTCCACCCCTTCGGCGTATTCCTCGCGCTTTTCGGCGACGAACCTTTCCCGTTCCTGGTCGTCCTCGATCGCCTGTATCTGGTTGTAGAAGACCGCGTTCACCGCGGCCTGGGGACCCATTACAGCGATCGAGGCATTCGGCAGAGCAAGACAGCAGTCCGGCTCGAAGGCCGGCCCTGCCATTGCGTAGAGGCCGGCACCATAAGCCTTGCGGACCACGACCGAGATCTTCGGCACAGTCGCTTCGGACATCGCCGAGATCATTTTGGCGCCATGTCGGATGATCCCCTGCTTCTCGACCGCGGTTCCGATCATGAAGCCGGGAATATCAGCGAGAAAGAGCAGCGGGATGTTGAAGGCGTTGCAGGTCGAAATGAATCGGGCGGCCTTGTCGGCCGAATCCACGAATAGCACGCCTCCCTTCTGCTTCGGCTGGTTGGCAACCACTCCGACGACTTTGCCGTCGAGACGGCCGTAGCCGACGATCAGCTCTTTGGCCCAGCGCGCGTGGACCTGGATGAAGGATTCCTTATCGAGCAGCGTGTCGAGCAGCAGTCGCATGTCGAAGGGCAGGTTCTCGTCCAGCGGGATGATCTCGTCGAGCGGCGTGTCCGAGCCTGGCGGTTTTGGCTCAACATCCGGTACCTGCTCGCGCCAGCTGGTCGGCATGAAGTGGAGGTAGCGGCGACCGGTCTCGATCGCTTCCTCATCGGTCTTGACCAGAAAGTGGCCACAGCCGGACTTCGAAGTGTGCATGCGGGCGCCACCCATCTCGTCGAGAGTGACCGTTTCACCGATCACCATCTCCGCCATGCGGGGGGATCCCAGGTACATCGATGCATTGCCGTCGCGCATGATCACGACATCGCAAAAGGCCGGTATGTATGCGCCACCGGCCGCGCTGGGGCCGAACAAAAGGCAGACCTGCGGCACCCGGCCGCTCATCTTCACTTCGTTGTAGAAGATCCGGCCCGCACCGCGGCGTCCGGGGAACATCTGGACCTGTTCGGTAATCCGGGCTCCGGCCGAGTCGACCAGATAGACCATGGGGATCTCCAGCTTCAGGGCGCGTTCCTGGATCCGCAGAATCTTCTCAACGGTCTTCGGCCCCCAGGAACCGGCCTTGACGGTCGGGTCGTTCGCCATCAGGGCGACCGGGCGACCCCAGACCAGCCCGGTGCCGGTCACAACACCGTCGGCGCCGAGGCCTTCCTGGTCCCAGTTGGCGAGCAGGGCATCTTCGACGAACGTTCCTTCATCCAGGAGCAGGCTCACCCGCTCTCGGACCGGGATCTTTCCTTGCTCCGCGGTCTTTGTGTGATGCCGCTCAGGGCCGCCACCGAGGGCGGCCCTTAGAGCGGGATCAAGATCGACTCTGGTCAAGCCAGGCCCCTAGAGGCCCGGGTTTACCGGGACCGGCTTTTCACCGGAGTAGTCGTAGAAACCACGGCCCGATTTGACACCGAAGAAGCCGGCGGCAACCATTTTGCGGAGCGTGGGCGGCGCCGCGAAACGACGTTCGCGGAACTCGTCGAACATCACATTCGAGATCGAGTGAAGGGTGTCGAGACCGACGAAGTCAGAAAGAGTCAGCGGACCCATCGGATGACCGGCACCCGCCTTCATCGCTGTGTCGATTTCCTCAATCGTGCCGATACCCTCTTCGAGGCCACGGATGCCATCGAGCAGGTACGGGACCAGCAGGCGGTTGACGATAAAGCCGGCCTTGTCCTTGGTTTCGACCGTGGTCTTCTTCAGCTTTTCGCCGTATGCGAGACCGATGCCCATCGCCTCGGGCGAGGTGGTCACCGACTGGATCACCTCGAGCAGGGGCATGACCTGGACCGGGTTGAAGAAGTGCAGGCCGAGGAACTGGCCCGGCCTGGTGGTGGCCGCTGCCTGGTTGATCACCGGCAGCGACGACGTGTTGGTTGCGAAGTAGGCCTCGTCCTTGACGATCCCGTCCAACTGCTTCCAGAGCCCGAGCTTGGTGTCGAGATTCTCAGTGACCGCTTCGATCACAAGGTCACAGTCCGCGAAGTCAGCGAGTTCGGTGGTACCGGTGATCCGGTCAAGCACGGCATCGGCGTCGGCCTGTTCGATCTTGCCCTTCTCGACCGCCCTGCCAAGTTGCTTGCTGATCTTGCCGATCCCCTTGTCAAGGGCACCCTGGTCGATTTCAGCAACGACGACCTCATAGCCGGCCTCGGCACTGACCTGAACGATGCCGTGGCCCATCAGACCGCAGCCGACAACCCCAACCTTCTTGATCTCCATCTGGGGAGTTCCTCCTGTAGCGAAGTTCTTCAGCCCCCGGAAGGCGGGGGCAACCGGCCCCGGACCCTATTCGATCAGAGCGGTTCCAGAGTGGTGATGCCGAGACCGAGGTCAAGACAGAAGAGGCCGTACTTGACGTATTCCTTGTGCATCTCGGGACTGAGCGAGCAGGTGATACCTGGCCGGTACGGGCTACCGGCCCAGGGCTTGCCACCCTTGTCCCCCTTGCCCTTCTTCGAGTTCTTGAGACATTGGCGTTTCTTCTTGCCCTTGAA
>JAGQUU010000170.1 GCA_020438345.1 Solirubrobacterales bacterium
CAATGATCCCTCGGACTCGCCGCGCCCGGTGGTCGCCGAGCATCTTCCTGATGCGGAGCTGATCGAACTGGGAGGCAACGCCGGTTTCACGGTCGCCAACAATCTCGGCGCAGCGAAGGCAACGGGTGACATTGTCCTGATGCTCAATCCGGATGCCATGCCGGAACCGGGATTTGGTGTGGAGATCCGCCGGCCGTTTCTGGACCACCCGGGCTGGGGTGCCTGGATGGCTCTGGTTGCCTGCCGGATTGATGGAGTGAAGGTCGTGAACTCCTGGGCCAACCCGGTCCATTTCACTGGTATCGCCTGGGCCGGCGGGCATGGTCGCCCGCTGTCGGAAGCCGGGGGTGACCGGGAAATCCCCGTCGCTTCAGGTGCGGCAATGGCAATCCGCCGGGAGGTCTGGGAGCAGACCGGTGGCCTCCCCGCTCACTTCTTCCTCTATCAGGAGGACATTGATCTTTCGGTCCGGATCCGGTCGGCCGGTTACAAGATCGGCCTTGTGACCGAAGCGCTGGTTGACCATGACTATGAGTTCGGTGCCAACGAAGGCAAGTGGTTCTGGCTCGAGCGCAACCGGATGGCGATGGTCCTTCGCAACTATCCGGCTCCGCTGCTCGCACTGGTTGCCCCGGCCCTGATCGGAACTGAACTGGTGCTGTTCCTGGTCAGTGCCAGACAGGGCTGGTTCCGGGCGAAGCTGAAGGCGGGTCGGGACCTGGTCCGCTGGCTGCCGCGACTCCGGGAGGAAAGAACGCGAATCCAGGCAGCCAGAAGGATCAGTCCTGGCCAGTTCGCGGATCTTTTGACCCCGGATCTGGACACTCCGCTGATCCCGGAATTCGCCAGGAGAGGTCCGGTGAGGTGGTTGCTGCGGGCTTACTGGCGGGCAGTCCGGACAGTTCTCCGCTGAACAGAATCCGGAACCTTCACTCGACTGGACCTTCCGCCAGATTGGCTGCTGAAGCCAGCCGGTCAGGAGGTGGAGCTGGCTCCTGCCCCTTCCGGTTTCAGGATTCCTGACTGATCGGGCGGATCAGAATCTCGTTGAGGTCGACACCTTCAGGTTGTTCGATCGCGAACCTGACCGCTTGGGCGATGTCTCTGTCGGAAAGGGCGGTTTCGCCGGGTCGGTTCTCGAAGAAGTCCGTGTCAACCACGCCGGGTTCGATCAGGGTCACCTTGATCCGGTTCTGGTCATCGCGCCCACGCAGCTCCAGGCGCAGTGCCTCTCCCATCGCGGTCGTCGCGAATTTGGTCGCGGAATAGAGCGAGCCGGGCAAAACCCGGCGGCCGGCGATCGAGCTGGTGATCAGATAGTGGCCGGTCCCGCGTTCAAGCAGGTGGGGGAGGGTAGACCGGATGGTCAGGGCGGCTCCAAGCACATTGGTCAGGACCATGGACTTCCAGTGTTCTGGGGATTCCTCGAGGAATCCCCGGGTTGCGCCGAATCCGGCATTGGCGAAAACCTCATCGATCCTCCCGAATGCCTCCAGGGCGGCCGATGTCATGGTTTCGACCTGGTCCCATTCACCAACGTCGCAGCCAACGACCAGAGCGTGGTCAGGCCCACCGAGTTCTGCCGAGAGTTCCTCCAGCGGTTCGACCCTTCGACCCGCCAGAACCAGCCGTCGTTCTCCGGACATCAGGCGGGCGGTTGCTCTTCCGATACCGCTGCTTGCCCCGGTGATCAAGAGTACTTTTTTCTCGTCCATGAGCCGATTGTGGCAGGGTGATGGCATCCTGGCGCGAGGATTGCGATAATCCAGCCTGTTATGGATGTACAGCGCAAGCGACAGGTGCGCCTTTTCGTGGCTTTGGGCGCCGCCCTTCTTCTCGCCACCGGACTGATCTACACCTCTTTCAATGCCTCTTCCGAGGCCCGTCAGCCGAGCGAGCTGACTGATGCCGTGCCCGGCAAGAGCTATGAGATGAACGGGCGGGTCGTAAAGGGTTCAATCGAGAAGTCGGAAGACGGGATCCGGTTCGCGGTGAAGGATCGCGACGGTTCAGGCGAGGCGCTGCCCGTCACTTACAGCGGGGTCGTGCCTGATCCCTTCCGGGAAGGGCGCGAAATCGTGCTCACTGGCACAGTCGAGAACGGGGTCTTCGTGGGGGAAAGGGACACACTCGTGACCAAGTGCCCGTCGAAGTTCTCGGAGAAGAAGAATCAGTAGCCTCGGCAACGCTGCGCTCTGGCTTGCCTTTCTGACCGCAATCTTCGCGGTCATCTCTGCGCTGATCGGCTCCCGGGGGGACCGCCGGTGGGTCGATGCCTCACGTCGCGCGGTGTATGCCTTCTGTGCGTTGATGATCATCTGCGTGGCGGTCATCGAGCATGCGTTCCTGACTGACGATTTCAGTTTCAGCGTGGTTGCCAGCCACTCTTCGATTGACACACCGACCTTCTACAAGGTCACCGCGATGTGGTCGAGCCAGGAAGGTTCGCTGCTGCTTTGGGCCTTCATCCTTTCGATCGTCTCGACTGTTTCGCTGGCGGCCACGAGGCACAAGCTTCGTGATCTCGTGCCGTGGGCAACCGCGGTGATGATGGGGGTGGCGGTTTTCTTTACCGGCCTGATGCTGCTGGGAGGGGACGTGAATCCCTTTGAAACTCTTGCTGTGGTGCCGGTTGACGGCAGCGGCCTCAACCCGCTGCTTCAGCATCCCTCGATGATCATCCACCCGCCGATGCTCTACACCGGCTATGTCTCGCTGACCGTGCCTTTCGCTTTCGCGATTGGAGCATTGATCAGCCGCCGGGTTGATGCGGCCTGGATCAAATCGACCCGGGGTTTCGCGCTGATCGCCTGGACTTTCCTCTCGATCGGGATCATTCTCGGCTCCCGCTGGTCATACACCGAACTCGGATGGGGCGGATACTGGGCCTGGGATCCGGTCGAGAACGCTTCGGTCATGCCCTGGCTGATCACCACCGCCTACATCCATTCGATCATGGTGCAGGAGAAGCGCGGCATGCTGAAGGTCTGGAACGTCAGCCTGATAGTGGCCAGCTTCAGCCTCGCTCTGCTGGGCACATTCCTGGTCCGTTCCGGGGTGCTCCAGTCAATCCATGCGTTTGGCGATTCCACTGTCGGCCCCTATTTCCTGGCGCTGATCGGTGTCGTGGTGGCTGGTTCGACCTGGCTGATCATTTCCCGGCTCGACATCCTCCGTTCGGAACGAAAGATCGATTCGCTCGCCTCGCGGGAAGCGGTCTTCCTGATCAACAACCTGCTCTTGATCGCGTTGTGTGCGATCGTCTTCTGGGGAACTTTCTTTCCCCTGATCTCGGAACTGTTGACCGGTACCCGCTCGACCCTGGCTGCCCCCTGGTTCGATCGATACACAACCCCGGTCGCGGTGATCCTGGTGCTGTTCACAGGGCTCGGGCCGATGCTCTCATGGCGACGAATCTCCCGGGAAGGCGCGAAACGGGTGTTCAAGCTGCCACTGGTCGCTGCGGCGATTGCGCTCGTCGTGCTGCTTGTTTTCACTGATGCTGCCGACAGCTTCTGGGCTCTGCTGGTCTTCACCCTCGCTCCTTTCACAATCACGGCCCTGATCCAGGAGACCTGGCGGGCAGCAAGGGCCAGGCAAAAGGCGACCGGAAAAAGCATGCCGTCCTCGATCTGGCAGATCGCGACCCGGAACCGCCGCCGATATGGCGGTTACACGGCCCATTTCGGGCTGGTTGTTCTGCTGGTTGGTGTTGCGGCTTCTTCCAGTTTCGAAACCAAGCGCGACATCGAATTGACCCCGGGGCAGTCGGCTACCCTGGATCAATACGAGGTGACATACGTCGCACCGACCGTTTCGCGCACCGATCAGGCAATCGTTTTTGGCGCCAAACTGCAGGTCGACCGGGACGGCCAGGCTTTCGCAACCCTGAACCCGACCCGCCAGTATCACCAGGTAACCGACGGCCGGCCGCGGGGCATAGCGTCATATTTCGAGGGCGAAGCAACCAGTGAAGTCGGTCTCAGGGCCGGGATGTTCACCGATTTCTGGGCGGCCGTGGAGCCGGAAACCAGCGATATCCAGCGACGTGCCGAGATTGCCGATGACCGTTTCGCCGCATATATGCGCGAAGTGGTCCAGCCGCAGATCCGCAAGGATCCGAGCCTGATCGGACCGATCAGTGACCAGCTGGCCGAGGTTCAGAACCTCGCAACCGGGAAGATCATCAGCGGCTACGCGGAACCCGGGGCCGATTCGATGGTCACCATCAGGGTGATCATCAGTCCCATGGTCACCTGGATCTGGATCGGCGCTGTCATCGCGATTCTCGGGGCACTTTTCGCTGCCTGGCCGAGCGGATTGCTTCGCCGCCGGAAGGGGAGTTCGGCATGACCGCGGTCTGGTTTCTGATCGGCCTTGGAGCAGTCGGCCTGTTTGTCAGTTTCCCCTTCTGGGGCGGACGCTCGACAACCGGGACCGAGGATCCGGAGATCGCCGCCCTGGAAGCCGCGAGGGAGTCGAAGTACCGGGAAATCCGTGATGCCGAGACCGACTACGAATCGGGCAAGCTCTCGGAGGAGGATTTCAAAGTGCTGGAAGCCGAGTTGAAGAGTGAAGCCGTCGCGATTCTCGACCGGCTTGAGGCGCTTCGGGGCAAAGAAGGCTAGACTGGTCAGCCGATGTACACACTGATGGCCGTCATACAGGTTTTCCTTTCCGTGCTCCTGATCTTCCTGGTGCTTCTGCATTCGGGCAAGGATGCAGGTCTTTCCGGTGCTTTTGGCATCGGTGGTGGTGGCAGCTCGATCGGTGGCGGCTCGATGGTTGAACAGAATCTTGACCGGGCGACGGTGGTCACCGCGATTCTCTTCACCCTCAACACGATTCTGCTGATCAAGATCGGCTGAACCAGCGCGCTTCACGTTCCGCCGGGGCCGCTCCTCGTCGGGTCGGTCCGCTTCAGGGCCCCGGATTAGGCGCGGTTTTCCTGTCCTTGGGTTAGGGTCATCGCTATGACTGGCAATACCAAAGTGACTTTGGCGATCGTTTTTTCAGTGGTGGGCATCCTGCTTGGTGTTCTCGGCACAATCACGGCCTACAACGCGAAGGATGCGGTTAGTTCGGATACCGAACAGACCGCCCAGGTCCAGGCCCTGGTCGATCAACGCTTCTCCGAAGCCCAGTCCAGACAGGATTCGATCGAGGCCAGCCAGAAGTCGGAAGCCGAGAAGTTCGTCGCCCAGCTGACCAAAGGCGAGAAGAACCTGTTGAAGAAGATCAACGGCAATCACCAGTCGATCAATCGGTTGAAGCGCCAGAACCGCAATCTCAGGCAACAGGTCAATACCTTGAAGAGTCGCGACACGGGACTGAGTAACGAGATCACCCAGGTTGAGAATGACCAGGCCAGTGACTTCCAGCAGCTCAATCAGCGGATCAACAAGACCAACAACCAGGTTCAGCAGCTGCAGCGGCAGGTTTCAAACCTGCGCGGTCTCGTCGGCGAGTAGGCAGTTCCTTGCGGATCCTCTTCGTCTGTCTCGGCAACATCTGCCGTTCCCCTTCAGCCGAGGCCGTGATGCGGGACCTGATCGAAAGGGAAGGGGTTGAGGGTTTCGTGATCGACTCGGCTGGAACCGGTGACTGGCATGTCGGCAAGCCGGCGGATTCGAGGGCGATCGCGGCCGCGGCCGACCGGGGCGTGACAATCACAAGTACTGCCCGGCAGGTCCGGCCAGAGGATTTCAGCGAGTTTGACCTGATTCTTGCCATGGACCGGGCCAACCGTGACAGCCTGCTTGCCATGGAAGCCGCCGACCCCGGGCGGGTTCATCTTTTCCGGGAACTTGCCGGAGAAGGTGAACTCGACGTTCCTGATCCTTACTTCGGAGACGACGGTGGCTTCGGCGAGGTGCTTGACATTCTCGAGCGGGGCAGCATCACCGTTCTGGACGGACTACGGAATTGACTGAGGAATCGACGATCCGACGGGTTGAGCTCAAGAATCGAGGAGCGCGAAATTGAGGAGCCCCGCTTCGCTTCGGGGGGATTGCGAAGCGGGGCTCTGATGCCGGTCTCCCGAAGGAGGCGGGCAATCGGGTCGGCCGTGGTCAGTGGCCGAAAGACACCTTGGGCAGACGCCGGTCGATCCAGCCGGGGATCCACCAAAGCCTGGTGCCAACCAGTCGCATCAACACCGGGAGCAGGATCAGCCTGACCAGCGCCGCATCAAGCAG